>CALLZQ010000492.1 GCA_937858255.1 uncultured Tabrizicola sp. | reverse complement strand
GGGCCGAGACCGCCACCCGGCCCCGCATCGCGCGCGAAATCGCGCCCGATCCCAACCTTACCGCCGCCTTCGACGCGGCCCATGCCCGCCATGTCGCCGCACGCAACGCTATTGGATCCCTGTCATGACCGACTTTTTCAAGAATATCCCCGCCATCACCTATCAGGGGCCGAACGCCACCAGCGAATTCGCCTTTCGCCATTACAACCCTGATGAGGTGATCCTCGGCAAGCGGATGGAAGATCACCTTCGCTTTGCCGTCGCCTATTGGCACAGCTTTGCCTGGCCGGGCGGCGATCCCTTTGGCGGCCAGACCCTCGACCGTCCGTGGTTCGGCGACACCATGGCGCTGGCCAAGCTCAAGGCCGACGTGGCCTTTGAGATGTTCGATATCCTCGGCGCGCCCTTCTACTGCTTCCACGACGCCGACGCCCGCCCCGAAGGCGCAACCTTTGCCGAAAGCCTGCGCAACCTGAATGAAATCGTCGATTACCTCGGCGAAAAGCAGACCTCGCACAAGGCCAAGCTGCTCTGGGGCACCTCGAACCTCTTCTCGCACCGCCGCTGGATGTCGGGCGCGGCCACCAACCCCGATCCCGATGTCTATGCCTATGCCGCCGCGACGGTAAAGGCGAACATGGACGCCACGATGAAACTTGGCGGCCAGAACTATGTCCTCTGGGGCGGACGCGAGGGCTATGAGACCCTTCTGAACACCGACCTCGCGGCCGAGCGCGCCCATGCGGGCCGCTTCCTGCAACAGGTGGTCGAATACAAGTACAAGATCGGCTTCAAGGGCACGATCCTGATCGAGCCCAAGCCGCAGGAACCGTCCAAGCACCAGTATGATTACGACGTGGCCACAGTCTACGGCTTCCTCAAGGACTTTGGCCTTGAAGGTGAGGTCAAGACCAATATCGAACAGGGCCACGCCATCCTCGCCGGTCACAGCTTTGAGCATGAGATCGCCCTGGCCGCCGCGCTGGGGATCTTTGGCTCGATCGACATGAACCGCAACGATTACCAGTCGGGCTGGGATACCGACCAGTTCCCGAACAACCACGCGGAAAAGGCCCTCGCCTTCTATGAGATCCTGCGCGCCGGCGGTTACACCACGGGCGGGACGAACTTTGATGCCAAGATCCGTCGCCAGTCGCTTGACCCCGAAGATCTGATCCTTGCACATGTCGGCGGCATGGACACCTGCGCCCGCGCGCTCAAGGCGGCGGCGGCGATGCTGGAATCGGGTGAACTGGAGGCCGCGCGTGACGCCCGCTATGCCGGCTGGAACCCCCCCGCCGCGCAGGCGATGCTGAAGGGATCGCTCGCCGAGGCCGCCGCCCGCGTCACCGCCGAGGGGCTGGAGCCGCAGCCGAAATCGGGCCGGCAAGAGCGGCTGGAGAACCTGTGGAACAAATATATCTGACGCTGCCGGTTGGTGGATGGCCAGCAGTGACGGACGGGGCGGGGGGAAACCTTCGCCCCTTTCTCATGGCGAGTTTGGCGCCGCATTTTCCCCCGCTCCCTCGACCGGGGGGACGCCCCAGGCAAGACCGGGCGCCTGCCGCTCGCTGATCTCGGCATTGATCGCCCCACCCAGCAGCACCGCCCAGACCGAGAGATAGAGCCACATCAACAGCGCCGCCACCGCCCCGATCGAGCCGTAGATCCGGTTGTAGCTGTCGAAATTGGCGAGGTATTCCGAAAAGGCGATGCTGACCAAGGCCCAGGCAAGGGTGGCGACCATCATCCCCAGCCAGATATGTGGCCGTGCCGTCCCCTCGGGCCGGTTGGGGCCAAAGCGGTAGAGGATGGCCAGACAGGTCAGCACCAGAAGGAACATCGCCAGTCGCGGCAGCACCGCCAAGAGCCAGGCGTTGAGGGGGCCAAGCTCGATATATTGCAGGATGATCGGCACCGCGATGGAGGTGGTCAGCCCGACGAACAGCGCAAGGATCAGCGCCCCGGTCAGGATGAAATCAATCGCCCAGCCCCAGAGGAATGACCTCGGCGTGGCCCGGTGCACGACCTCCAGCCCGCTGATCAGCGCCGACACACCGGCCCGGGCGGAGTAGAGGGCGATCAGAATGGAAAAGGCCGTAGCCCAGCCCAAGGTCGTGCGCGGCGTGGCGAGGAGGCCCATGACCTGATCATGGACCAGCACCCCCGCATCGGGGGGCAGGAATTCCTCGGCCACTTGCAGATAGCTGGCGATCACCCCAGGGTCAGCGACCAAACTCCAGATCGCGACGCTGGCGGCGATCCCCGGAAAGACCGCGAACATCGCATAGAAAGCAACCCCGGCGGCGATCAGGCCGAAATGCCCCGCGCCGACCCGGCCCCAGATCGCCCAGAAGAATGCCATCAAACTGCGAGCCGTTTCGATCATGGCGCCACTTTGGCCCAGCACGGCGGCGGCTGCAACTTGCCCTTGGCCGCGCAGAGTGAAATGGTAGCGCCAACAGGAGGAGCCGATGACCTATACACCCGCCCCCGACCGCTATTCCCGCATGATCTATCGCCGCTGCGGAAAATCCGGGCTGCAACTGCCCGCGGTCAGCCTTGGTCTGTGGCACAACTTTGGCCACGACACGCCGCATGCCATCAAACGCGCGATCTGCCGCACCGCCTTTGACCACGGGATCACCCATTTCGATCTGGCCAATAATTACGGCCCGCCCCCCGGCAGCGCCGAAGAAGCCTTTGGTGAGATCCTCAAGACCGATTTCGCCAGCCATCGCGATGAGCTGATCATCAGCTCGAAGGCCGGCTATCTGATGTGGGACGGCCCCTATGGCGAATGGGGCAGCCGCAAATACCTGATCGCCTCTTGCGACCAGAGCCTGCGGCGTATGGGCCTCGACTATGTCGACATCTTCTATTCCCATCGCTTCGATCCCGACACGCCGCTCGAAGAGACGATGATGGCACTCGACCAGATCGTGCGGTCTGGCAAGGCGCTTTATGCCGGGATCTCCAGCTATAATGCCGAGCGCACGCGCGAGGCGGCGGCGATCCTGAAAGATCTCGGAACCCCCTGCCTGATACACCAGCCCAGCTACAACATTCTCAATCGCTGGGTTGAAAAGGACAGGCTGAAGGAAACGCTGGCAGAGCTGGGTATCGGTTCCATCGCCTTTACTCCGCTGGCGCAGGGCATTCTGACCGGCAAATACCTGAACGGTCTACCCGAAGGCAGCCGGGCGACCCAAGGCAAAAGCCTTAACCCCGCGACGATTACGCCCCGTGCCGTCGCCTCGGTCAAGGCATTGAACGAGATCGCCGCGCGCCGTGGTCAGACCCTGGCACAGATGGCGATCGCCTGGGTGCTGCGCGACGGCGGGATTACCACCGCGCTGATCGGCGCCTCGCGCCCTGAACAGGTGGTGGATTGTGCGGGCGCCATTGGCAATCTCGACTTCACCCCCGAAGAACTGGCCGAGATCGACCGGGTCTCTGCCGAGGAAGACATCAACCTCTGGGCCCGTTCTTCTGCCGAGTAATGCCTAAAATCGCATCTGTTAAGCCCCGGTTCACCCCGGTTCGATAGACCGGGGACTGGGTGTGAAACATTGGGTGTGTGGATGGCAGGGCAATCAAATGCCGCGCCAGTCATCATCAAACGGAAAAAGAACGTCATTGGCGGTGGCCACCACGGGGGTGCGTGGAAGGTAGCCTATGCTGACTTCGTGACGGCCATGATGGCCTTTTTCCTGCTGATGTGGCTGCTGAACGCGACGACAGAAAAGCAACGCAAGGGGCTGGCGGATTATTTCAGCCCGACGATCCCGGTGACACGGGTTTCGGGCGGGGGCGATGGCAGTTTCGGGGGCGATTCCATCGTATCTGAAATGACCTTGGTGCAAAACGGCACCGGGGCCAGTGCCCGCGAACCCGCCGAGGAAAACCGTGCCCGGGGGGCGATCCCGGCAGATGCCGCTGCTGCCAAGGCCGACGAAGAGCTGATGGCCGAGGTGGAAAAGGCATTGCTTGCCAAAACCGGCGAGAGCATGACGATGGAGCGGTTGCTGCGCCATGTGATCACACGCGTCACCGATGAGGGGCTGGTGATCGAGATCTACGATTTGCCCGGACAGCCGCTTTTTACCGCCGAGACTGCCGAGCCGACCGGAACCCTGACAGAACTGGCAGGCATTCTGGCCGAAGTCCTTGCGGCCACAACGAATTCTCTTGCGGTCAGCGGCCATACCAAGAGTTATCCGGTGATCCTGCGCAGCAACCCGGTCTGGTCGCTTTCCGCGTCACGCGCGCAGACCATGCGCGGGCTGCTAGAGGGCAAGGGGCTTGCGCCAGAGCGTTTTGCCCGGATCTCGGGCCATGCCGACCGCAAGCCCGTCGCGCCGGACCCGACGCTTGACCGCAACAACCGACTGGAGGTGATCTTGCTGCGCAGCGTCAGGTAATCTGGTAAAACTTTACGCGTTAGGGCGCCCTTAATCGCCGTGCTTCAGGGTGCGATGCACTGATTGGCATCGACCTGTAGAAAGGCGGCACTGATGACGATTTCCTCCTCGCTGAATGCGGGTGTGGCAGGGCTGAACGCGAACGCGACCCGGCTGGCCACGATTTCCGACAATATTGCGAATTCCTCGACCTTTGGCTACAAACGCGCCTCGGCCGAATTTGAAAGCATGGTGATCAGCAATTCGCGCGGCGCCGGCTCTTACTCGGCGGGCGGCGTCCGGGCCTCGACCCTGCGCCTGATCGAAGAACGGGGGCCGCTGATCGGCACCGCCCATGCGCTCGATCTGGCCGTGTCGGGCCGCGGCATGCTGCCGGTCATTCCGGCTGTCTCCATGGGGGCCACGACCGGCGACGTGCCGATGATGATGACCACGACCGGTTCTTTCCGGGCCGATGCCGATGGCGTTCTGCGCACCGATTCCGGGCTGGTCTTGCTGGGCTGGCCCGCCAATTCTGATGGCGAGATCCCGAATTTCCCCCGCGACTCGCTTTCGGGGCTGGAACCGGTCACGATCAACGTCAACCAGACCGCAGGCGACCCGACAACCCGCATCACGCTGGGCGCGAACCTGCCGGCCACCGAAACTGCCGCCGGGGCCGAAGGGCTGCCGCTATCGCGGAATATCGAATATTTCGGCAACCTTGGCACTTCTGAGACCTTGCAAGTGACGTTCACACCAACCGTCGCGGCCACGGGTTATTCCAACCAATGGACCATGCGGATCGTGGACAGCGCCTCGGATGGGGCCGTGGTCGGCGAATATCAGCTTGAATTTGACGACAGCCGCACCAGCGGTGGCACGATCGCCACCGTGACCACAGTGTCGGGCGGCAATTATGACCCGCAGACCGGCATGATCGATCTGCAAGTCGAAGGCGGGCCGATCAGCCTTGAAATCGGGCGGCCGGGGGAAACCAACGGTCTCACCCAGCTTTCCGACAATTTTGCGCCCACCAATATCACCAAGGATGGCTCACCCGTCGGCAACCTGACGGCGGTCGAGGTGGATGCCAAGGGCTTTATCCTCGCCAGCTATGACACCGGATTTGTCCGCAAGATTTATCAAATCCCCATGGTTGACGTGCCCAATGTCAATGGCCTGACCGCACTCGACAATCAGACCTATCAGGTCTCGCCGGAATCGGGGTCGTTCTTTCTGTGGAACGCCGGCGACGGGCCGACCGGCGCCATCGCCGGTTATTCGCGCGAAGGATCGACCACCGATGTTGCCGCCGAGTTGACCGCGCTGATCCAGACGCAGCGGGCCTATTCGTCGAACGCCAAGGTCATCCAGACCGTTACGCGATGCTACAGGAAACCACCAACATCAAACGCTGAGGAGCCTGAGAGATGAGCATCTCGACCGCCCTTGCCAATGCCTTTTCCGGGCTGACCGCAAATGCCCGATTGGCCGAAATCGCCTCGGACAACATCGCCAATGCACAGGTCGATGGCTATATGCGTCGTCAGGGCCAGTTGGGCGCGCAGATTGCCGGCACCCAGGGGCGCGGCGTTCGCGTCATCGGCGTCGAGCGGCTTGTCGATCAGGGTCTCGTGCAGGAGAACCGCCTTGCCTCTGCCGGCCTCTCGGCGGGCAAGGCGGGCCTGAAATTTCTCAAACAGATCGAAAGCGCCTTTGGTCTGCCCGGCGAAAGTGGTGCCCTGACCAGCCGGCTTGCCGCATTTGAATCGGCGCTGGTCGAGGCGGCGGCCAGACCGGAATCCTCGGCCCGTCTGACTCAGGTGGCCGAACGGGCCGGCGCCCTCGCCACCGGTCTGCGCGATGCCTCTGACCAGATTGCCAAGGCTCGCAGCCGGGCCGATACTGATATTGTAGGTGCAGTCCAGCGCCTCAACACCGCGCTCAAGGGCATCCGTACGTTGAACAAAACCATCGGCGCGATGGCCGCGCGGGGCGAAGATTTCACCAGCCTGCTCGATGAACGGCAGAGAATGGTGGATCAGGTCGCCGACCTGGTCCCGCTGCGCGAAGTGGCAGGCGATCACCCCCAGATCGCCCTCTATCCCACGACCGGGCAGACCTTGCTGGACAGCCGAGCCGCGACTTTCGGCTTTTCCCCGACTGCCTCTGTGACACCGGAAAAGACACTTGCCGGAGGGGGCCTTTCCGGGCTGACCATCGATGGCCAGCCCCTTTCCGCTGGCCCAGACGGGGGCCAGTTGGGCGAGGGCGGCCTCTCTGCCCTGTTCGAACTGCGTGACGGGTTGGCGGTTTCTGCACAGGCACGGCTAGATGCACTGGCGCGCGATCTCGTCACACGGCTTTCGGGCAGCGGCATCGATCCGACTCTGGCCAGTGGCGAGGCGGGCCTTTTTGTCGATAGTGGCACCCCTTCGGACTTGGCGGCGCCCGGCCTCGCCGGTCGTATTGCCCTGTCGGATCGGGTTGACCCCTCCCGGGGCGGTGAGGTCTGGCGCCTGCGCGATGGGCTGAACGCAACCACCCCGGGCACGCTGGCCAATCCCAGTCTGCTACAAAGTTATCGTACAGCCCTGAACAGCGTCACTACCACTGGCGCCGGGGGCGTTCCTGCAACCGGCAGCTTTGCCACCCTTCTGTCTGAAACCCAGTCACAAATCGCGACCGACCGGCTGGCCGCTGAATCGGCCAATGCCTTTGCGGCGGCGCGGTCCGACACGCTGGCGACTGAGTTACAACGGATGGGCGTCGATACCGATCAGGAAATGCAGGATCTGTTGCAGATCGAGAAATCCTATGCTGCCAATGCGCGGGTGATCCAGACGGTCGATGACATGCTGCGCACCTTGCTGGAGATCTGACCATGAAAAGTATCGGCATCGGCGATCTGGCGCGATCCACACTGATGAAATCCCGTGTCGGCTCGGTAAAGTTTCAGACGGTGCGGCTATCGGGGGAACTGGCCTCTGGCAAAAAGTCCGATATCGCCGCCCATCTGACCGGCAATCTCTCTGGTCTTGCCGCTTTGGAACATGCGCGCAGCCTCACGGGGGGCTTCTTGTCGACCGCGCGCGATCTGTCCCAGCGGGCAGAGGCCATGCAATCCGTGATGGGTCGTATTTCGGCGGCCCTGGATGAGGTGTCGGGCACTTTCTCGGCTCTGGGCCAAAACGCGGGGGCCGAGCAATTTACACGCGCCGCGGCTACGGCAAGTTCTGCCTTTGGCGAGGCGCTGCATCTGCTGAACACACAGGTCTCGGGGCGGTCGATCTTTGCCGGCATGGCCACCAGCAGCCCGGCCGTGTCGGGTCCCGAACCGATATTGCAGACATTACGCGGCCTTGTTTCGGCGGCTGGTTCGGCTGACCAGATTGCGACCATCGTCAGCGATTGGTTCGAAGCACCCACCGGCTTCGCGGCCCAGGGTTACGTCGGCGCGGCGCCGGCACCCGCTATTTCGGTCGATGCCGAGGGGACGAATATCAGCGAGGTCACGGCCTATGATCCTGACTTGCGCAAGGCGCTGGCCGCACTTGCGACCGCCGCCCTGATCGACGCGCCGGGCCTCTCGGGCGCCGGACCAGACCGAATGGGACTGCGCGACAAGGGACTGGCGGTTCTGCGTGAGGGGACAGACGCCATGACGAATCTGGCCGCAGAAACGGGCCGCCGGCAACAACGACTTGATCAGGCAACTTCGCGCCATCAGGCCGGGGCCCTGACATTGGAACTGGCCGTCGCCGATCTGACATCCGCAGATCCAACTCGCACCGCGATTGAGCTCGAGGCCGCCCAGACCCAGCTCGAGACCATGTATGCGGTCACCGCCCGGCTCTCACGCCTGACACTGGCACAGGTGCTGGGATGATCCGCGGTCTGGTCACATTTATTATCTCGCTGTGGCTCGGCGCGGCCGCGACGGCACAGGAAATCCGACTTAAGGATCTGGTCGCCTTTGACGGTGTCAGGGGCAACGATCTGGTTGGATATGGTCTGGTGGTGGGCCTGAATGGCACTGGCGATGGCATCCGTAACGCCCCTTTCACCGAAGAGATCATGTCCAACCTCTTGGAGCGGCTGGGGGTCAATGTCACGGGCGAGGCGTTTCGGCCGAAAAACGTTGCGGCGGTTCTGGTGACGGCGGAGCTGCCTGCCTTTGCCCGCGCGGGCGGGCGCATCGACGTCACGGTTTCCGCGATTGGCGATGCGAAAAGCCTTTTGGGCGGCACGCTGGTCATGACCCCGCTGAATGGCGCCGATGGGCAAATTTACGCCGTGGCGCAGGGCACGATTATCGCAGGCGGTATTGCCGCCGAGGGTGAGGCTGCTCGGGTCGTTCAAGGGGTGCCAACCTCGGGGTCGATCCCTGCCGGCGCGCGGGTCGAGCGCGAGGTGGATTTCGACTTTACCAGCCTGCGATCCCTGCGTCTCGCGCTACGAAATCCTGATTTCACCACAGCAGCCCTGATCGAGAACCGGCTGAACCAAGAATATGGGCGGCGCGTTGCCACGATGCTGGACGCCGGGACGGTTGAATTGAATGTGGATGCGACCGGGTCACGCTCGGCCGCTCATGCTATCGGCCGCATTGAGAACATTTCCATTGCCCCGCAGACCAAGCTGACGCTGCGGGTTGAAGAGACGCCGGTCGTGGTGCAACCCAACCCCTTTGCCGAAGGGGAGACCGTGGTTGTACCTCGCAGCTCTGCCTCGATCCAGAAAGATCCGGGCCGGGGCCTTGCCGAGGTCACGGGCGGCACCACGCTCTCGGAACTGGTCGCCGGCCTCAACGCGCTTGGCGTGGCCCCCAACGACATGATCGACATCCTGAAAAGCATCCATGCCGCAGGGGCGCTGCATGCCGAATTTGTCATCAACTGACCGCAGGCGCGCTCAGCCCCAGGTAGGGTGGAACTTGCCGGTGGGGGAGAGCGTAAAGATCTCGCATCCCGTCGCGGTGACGCCAATCGAATGCTCGAACTGCGCCGACAGCGACTTGTCCCGCGTCACGGCTGTCCAGTCATCGGCCAGAACCTTGGTCTCGGGGCGACCCAGATTGACCATCGGCTCAATGGTAAAGAACATGCCTTCTTCCAGCACCGGCCCCGTACCGGGACGACCATAATGCAGCACATTCGGCGGCGCGTGGAACACCCGCCCAAGGCCATGGCCGCAGAAATCGCGCACCACACTCATCCGATGCGCCTCGACAAAGCTCTGAATGGCATGGCCAATGTCGCCAAAGGTGTTGCCCGGCTGCACCGCGGCGATCCCGCGCATCAGGGCCTCATGCGTGACCTCAATCAGACGCTCGGCCTTGCGCGGCAGAGAGCCGGCCACATACATCCGGCTGGTATCACCGAACCAGCCATCGACGATCACCGTCACGTCAATGTTCAGGATATCGCCGTCAGACAGCACCTTGCCACCGGGAATGCCGTGGCAGACCACATGGTTCACCGAGATGCAGGAGGCGTGGTGATAGCCCTTGTATCCGATGGTCGCCGAAACCACGCCGCGCCGTTCAATTTCTTGCCGGATGAAATCGTCGAGTGCCCCCGTCGTCACGCCCGGCACCACCAGAGCGGCGATCTGATCGAGGATCTCGGCCGCCACCCGGCCCGCCGCGCGCATACCGGCAAAATCCGCATCCTCATAGATGCGAATGCCTTGCCGCGTCACCCGACCACGCGTCTCGTCCACTGGGCTCTCCTTTTGCATGCGGCTTAAATAGGGAAAAACCAGCGCCTTGGCCAGAGCAAAGGCAGATAACCAACGCGCAATCCGCTTGCGCGCCCGGCCCGGCGGCCTATACCCGGGGAAAGTTCCGCGACAGGAGGGCAAGGATGGGCAATCCGACAGCCGCAATGCTGGTGATCGGCGATGAGATCCTCTCGGGCCGCACCCGGGATTCAAACATGTACCATCTGGCCGGCGAATTGACCCGGCATGGCATCCGTCTGGCCGAGGCGCGGGTGGTCGCTGACGACCATCAGGCGATTGTCGCCGCGGTGAACGAGATGCGAACCCGCTGGGACAGCCTTTTCACCAGTGGCGGCATCGGGCCGACGCATGACGACATAACGGCCGATGCGGTGGCGGCGGCCTTTGGGGTGACGATTTCGCATCGCGCCGACGCGATGGCGCTGTTGCAGGCGCATTACGACCGCGCCGGGCAAGAGTTCAATGAGGCGCGGCAGCGCATGGCACGAATTCCCGAAGGCGCGACGCTGATCGACAACCCGGTCAGCACCGCGCCGGGTTTTACCTTGGGCAATGTGCATGTCATGGCCGGTGTGCCACGCATTTTCGAGGCCATGCTGGCCTCGGTTCTGCCGGGCCTGACCGGGGGGCCGCCACTGTTGAGCCAATCGCTGCGGGTTGAGCGCGGGGAGGGCGAGATCGCCCGCGATTTCGGGGCGCTGGCCGCAGAATTTCCTGATCTGTCCATGGGATCCTATCCCTTTATCCACAATGGCGCGCATGGCACCAATCTGGTGATCCGTGGCACGGATGCCGGGCGGATTGACGCGGCGATGTCCCGGCTGGCACGGCTTTTCACATGACGGCGGCCGGTGCTGTCCCTCTCCCGCCGCTGGCCGAGGTGATGGAGGCGACCTGGCCCCCCGCAGCGCGGCGACGGCAAGGGCCCTGGTGCATCCGCGATGGTCAGGGCGGCGGCAAACGGGTTTCTGCGGCCACGGCCGAGGCGGAGTGGCGCGACGAAGACATCGCCGGGGCCGAACAGGCGATGTGGGCGCTGAACCAACCGGCGCTTTTTCTGATCCGCGATCAGGATGCCATGCTCGATCAGGCGCTGCAATCGCGCGGCTATCGCATCGTTGATCCGGTAATTGCCTATCAGGCGCCGGTTGCCGGCCTTTGCGATCCGGCGCCCGGTCCGATGACCAGCTTTGCGCATTGGCCGCCTCTGGCGGTCTGTGCCGATCTTTGGGCCGAGGGGGGAATCGGCCCGGAACGCCGCGCGGTGATGGATCGCGCCGCTGGCCCGAAATGTGCGATACTGGCCCGCACCGATGACCGGCCGGCGGGTTGTGCCTTTGTAGCCCTGCATGGGCGGGTGGCGATGCTGCATGCGCTTGAGGTTTCACCCCGGGCGCGTCGGCAAGGTTCCGCCAAGAACCTGTTGCGGGCGGCGGCGATCTGGGCGCAGGCGCAGGGGGCTGATACCCTGTCCTTGGTGGTAACCCGCGCCAATGCAGCGGCACGCGCGCTTTACGTCGGGCTGGGGATGCAGGAGGCAGGGCACTATCACTATCGGCAAGAGGCCCCCGGGACGCGGTGAAACACAGGCGGCAGTACCTTTGACCAGATCACGCCACGCGAGCGTCGCGCTTTTGTGCGGGCTGTGGCTGGCCGGGCCGGGGCCAGCGCAGGCCATTGAGCTTGCCCTGCCTGCCGAGGCTGATCTGGCCTTTGAGGATCTGGCGCCGCTGGGATCCTATCGCCTGCCGGTCGGCCCCTATCGTGACGGCGCGGTGCCCAGCCGGGCCTTTGAGGGGCAGGTGCGCCAGAGCGCCTGGCACATACGCCAGCCCGGTATCGCGACCCTCGAACTCTTGGCACCGCTGCGTGATCAGCTTGCCGCGCAAGGGTTCTCGATTCTTTATGAATGTGAGGCGGCGGATTGCGGCGGATTTGATTTCCGCTTTGCCACCCCGACCCTGCCCGAGCCAGAGATGCATGTCGATCTGGGCGATTACCGCTTTCTTGCGGGGGGGGCGGTGGGCCTGGTAACCGCCCCCAGGCCGCCCTTCGGCTTGGTCAAGATGGCGAATTCCGCCTCGGCGGCACCCCCCGCCCCCGCCAGCCCCCTGCCGCAAAACAGCCCCGACCAGACCGTTACCGCGATCCGCCCGATTGCGGCGATTCAGGCGGGCACGAGTGATGTCATCGGGGCCTTGCAGGCTGGCGGCTCGGTGATCCTGCCGGGGGTCAATTTCGCCTCGGGCTCAGGCGCCCTGCCCGAGGCAAGCTATCCGGTGCTGGACGATCTGGCAGCATGGCTGCAAGACCACCCCAAGGCGCGCATCGCCATCATTGGCCATACCGATGCATCAGGCGGGCTAGAGGGCAATATCGCCCTGTCGCGTAAACGGGCCGAGGCGGTGCGGCAATATCTGCTGGGCCAACAAAAAATCGCCCCGGCGCGGGTCGAGGCCGAGGGCGTTGGCTATCTGGCCCCGATCGCCAGCAATCAAAGCGATGACGGGCGGGCGCAAAACAGACGGGTCGAGGTCATGCTGACCTCGACCCCAGTTGAGCCTTGAGGGAACAATCAGGCTAGGCTTACCACTTATCCGGGCCCTTGTCGGCATAGCGACGGGCGAGGAAATCGATAAAGGCACGCACCTTGGGCTGGGTGAACCGGCCCGGCGGATAGACGGCATAGATGCCCAGAACCTCGGTCGGCAGACCCGACAGGGCCTCTTCGACCAGCCCCTGTTTCATGGCATCGGCATAAAGGAAGCTGGGCAGATAGGCGATGCCAAGGCCCGAAACCGCGGCATTCAGTAGCGACTGCCCGTCATTCACCGTCAGCCAGCCCGCCGTGCGGACCTGCCGCTTTTCACCCGAGGGCGCGGTGATCTTCCAGACATTGCCATTGGCCTGGTTGGAATAATGCAAGAGCTTGTGGTCGTTCAGATCGTCGATCTTCATCGGCCGGCCATACTTCTGGAAATAGCCGGGCGAGGCGATCATGCGCTTGGTGGTCTCGGTCAGCTTGCGGGCGCGCAGGCTGCTGTCCTCCAGCTCACCCACCCGGATCGCCATGTCGAACCCTTCGCTGATCAACTCGACATAGCGGTTGTTCAGTACCATGTTCACAGTGATCTCAGGATATTCCAGCAGGAAATCCCCAAGGATCGGCGACAACAGGTTCACCCCGAAATCCGTCGCTACCGAGATGCGCAACAACCCCGAGGGCGCCGATTGCATGCTGGTCACCAGCGCATCGGCCTCTCCGGCATCATTCAGCACCCGGCGGGCGCGGTCGTAATAGGCCAGCCCGATTTCGGTCGGGCTGACACGGCGTGTGGTACGGTTGAGCAGCCGCGCCCCAAGGCGGGCCTCAAGGGCCGAGACATGTTTCGAAACGGCAGATTTCGAAATACCCATCTTCTTGGCCGCATCGGTGAAGCCGCCTTGGTCAACGACCGTGGCAAAAGCCTCCATTTCAGTCAGACGATCCATTTTTCCCCCAGCAGACACGATACGGGTTGATCGTTCCTTATTGGACGCCAATTCGGGCAGGATCGCGGCGCTGACGCGACCGATCCGGGGAAATCTGGGGGATCGTTGATGGCAGAGAAACAAGCGGTCGCGGGTTATTCCCAGCCCATGCGGGCCAGATAGCCCTCAATCAGCGGCACGTCCGAGGGGTTGTTGAGTTCCCAGAACATCGCGCCGGGGGCTGTGACCTCAACCGTCTGGATCGGATGGCCGTTTTCAAGGAAGCGCAACTGTTCCAACCCCTCAAGCCGTTCCAGCGGGCCGGGTTCCCACCCGGCATAGGCGGTCAGGGCGGCGGGGCGATAGGCGTAAACGCCGACGTGGTGGAACACCGGCACTTCGCCCTCCACCACGCCAAGGCCGTTGGTAAACGGGATCACTTCTTTTGAGAAATAAAGCGCCCACCCGTCATTTGCCGCGACCACGGTGGTCGCCCCCACGCGACCCGCGCGCCGGTCCGCCAGCAGATTCTGCACCGTTTCCGCATCACAGCGCAAACGCGGCGTGGCCATGCCGCAAGCCGGGGCAGCCTCCATCGCCGCGATCAGGGCGGTGACGAAATGCGGCGGGGTCAGGGGGGCATCGCCTTGCAGGTTGACGACGATCTCGGCGGTCAGGCCGGCATTGGCCATCGCCTCGGCCACCCGTTCGGTCCCGTTGCGGCAATCGGATGAGGTCATGATGACATCGGCGCCGATGCGCCGGGCTTCATCCGCGATGCGGTCATCATCGGTTGCAACATAGATCGGGATTGCGCCTTGCGACGCCGCCCGGGCCGCCATCACCGACCGCTCGATCAGGCTGCGCGGCTGGCCCGAGGCGCCACGCAGCGTGACCAGCGGCTTGCCCGGATAGCGGGCGCTGGCATAGCGGGCGGGAATGATGATGCAGGCGCGCATGGATCACAGGCCCTTGGACAGGGCATCAAAGGCCCGCAGTTGCGCGATCAGCGCCCCCATCTGATCCAGCGGGATCATATTCGGCCCGTCGCTGGGGGCGCGGTCGGGGTCCTCATGCGTCTCGATAAACACCGCCGCGACGCCCACCGCGCAGGCCGCCCGCGCCAGCACCGGCGCGAATTGCCGCTGCCCGCCCGACGAACCGCCCAATGCACCGGGTTGCTGCACCGAATGGGTGGCATCAAAGACGACTGGCCAGCCGGTTGCCGCCATGGTGGGCAGGCCGCGAAAATCCGTCACCAGCGTGTTGTAGCCGAACGACGTTCCCCGCTCACACAGCATGATCCGCCGGTTACCGGTGCTTTCCACCTTGGCCGCGACCGAGGCCATATCCCAAGGTGCCAGAAACTGACCCTTCTTGATGTTGATGGCGAGGCCGGTTTCCCCGGCAGCCAACAACAGATCGGTCTGCCGGCAGAGGAAGGCCGGGATTTGCAGCACATCCACCGCCTTTGCCGCCTCGGCGCAATGCCAGGGCTCATGCACATCGGTCAGCCCCGGCACGCCAAATTCAGCGCGGATATCGGCCAGGATTTGCAGCCCCTTTTCCATCCCCAGCCCGCGCTGGGTGGAAATGCTCGACCGGTTGGCCTTGTCATAGCTGGCCTTGAAGATGAATTTGGTCCCCGTGGGCGCGCAGGCCTCCAGCAGCGCCTCGCAGATCATGCGGGCGTGGTCGTGGCTTTCAAGTTGGCAAGGGCCGGTGATCAGCGCCAGCGGTCGGTCGGCGGCAATGGCGATCTCGCCGATCTGGACGGTATGGGTCATGTCACATCACTCCAAGGCGCAAGAGGTCATGCAGATGCAGGACGCCCACCGGCACCTGCCCCTCACAGACCACCAGAACGCCGATCTTGTGTTTGTTGATGATGGCCAGCGCCTCGGCGGCCAGCGTATCGGGGGCCACGGTCACCGGCCCACGGGTGCAAATCTCTCCAGCGGTCCGCAACAGGATCCCGTCCATCTTGCGCCGCAGATCGCCGTCGGTGACCACCCCTGTCAGCCGGCCCGCACCATCTGTCACCGCCGCGACGCCAAAGCCGCCGGCGGTAATCGCCAGGATCACCTCGCGCATGGGCGTCGCCTCGGTGACGATCGGCAGACGCTCGCCCGGGTGCATCACCTGCCGCACCGGGGTCAGTTGCGCGCCAAGGCTGCCGCCGGGGTGGAAGGCGCGGAAATTCTCGGCCTTGAACTTGCGCGCCTCCATCAGGGCGATGGCCAAAGCATCGCCAAGCGCGATCATCAGGGTGGTCGAGGTGGTTGGCGCCATGCCGATGGCGCAGGCCTCGGGCAGATCCGGCAGGGTCAAGAGGTAATCCGAGGCGCGCATCAGGCTGCTGCCCGGCACCCGTGACATCCCGATCAGCGGAATGTCAAAACGGGTGCAAAAGGCGATGATATCGCGCAGTTCCTGCGTCTCGCCGCTGTTGGACAACAGCAGGCAAATGTCCTGTGGCGTGATCATGCCCAGATCGCCATGGCTCGCCTCTGCCGGATGGACAAACAGCGCCGGCGAGCCGGTCGAGGCCAGCGTCGCTGCGATCTTGCGCGCGACATGGCCGGATTTGCCGATACCGGCGACCACCACACGCCCCGTGCAGGACAGGATGGCATCGACTGTGCGGCTGAAATCCGAGGGCAGAGCGGCGGCAAGGGCTGACAATGCCTCGGCCTCGGTCTGTAGCACACGTGCCGCCGCTGCCTCATGCGCCGAGGGTCGGGCCGGGGCGGGGGCGGCTTCGGATCGGGCTGCGGCCATCTGCTGTTCCCCTTCAGGATCGGGCTTCTTTGCCATGCCCCGCCCGCGCTGTCCAGAAGCGGGCCGGGCTAAAACCCCACCGCAAGGCAGCCGTTATCACCCAGAGACAACTGGGGAGATACCATGACCGAGCAGCCGAGCGATTGGCCGTTTGCAACTTCGGCGGAATTGCGCGCTCTGGCCGCGCTTGAACCAGAGGCGATGCGTGCCGGGCTGATAAAGATGGCGCAGCGCGGCGAGACCGCCGAGGCAGAGGCCGCCGTGTTTCTGGCGCGGCAAATGCTGGCAGCGATGGATCTGATGGCCAGCTATGACGATCCGCCCTCTGCGGCGCTGATCCGCGGGGTTCTGCGTTCCGCGGCGGGCCTGCCGTTGACCGGGGCCGAGCGCACGGCACTGGGCTTTGCCGGACTGGTTTCGCCCGGTTTCGGTACTGCCGCACCCACCGATGAGGGGCGGGCGCTGATCGGGCGCCTTGCAGCATTGGCCCTGTCGGTGCCGGGTCTTGACCAAGCGCCGGAAAGCATCGCCGCCGCCGAAACCGACAGCCCCCCGTTCGAGGTCAGGCCCTTTGCCCATCTGCGTTTTGGTGACCGGGTGTTTGAGATTGCCGAAGCCGCAGAAGAGGATCGCCTGCTGTTCCGGGTTCAGGGCGAGGCCGATTGGTCCCCACTCGACAACACGCGCGAGGCCGGATGGGATGTTGTCGGCGCCGAGATGCTGGCCAAATCCATGGATGCCTATGAACAATATACCCGCACCCATGTGATCCGTCTGGCCGATCCGCAAACCGGCGATGGTGTGCATGTGTTTGAACTGGAGGGCTTGCGCTGGTGGCTGCGGATTGACGGCACCCAGGCGCATTTCACCACCGACCCTTCAGCCGGCTGGACACTGGTTCCCGCCGAGATTCAGGCCGAGACGATCCGTGCCCTTGGTATTCAGGCCGCCTATACGCTGATGCCGGGATTCCGTGGGTTGATGGAAACCAATGTAAAGGCATGGCTGCGCCGGATGGCCCATGCCGCGGCCGTCATGCCGGTCATGGCAGCCTGAGAGCGCATCAGGCAGGGCGAGGGTTCAGGCCGTCTCGCCCTGTCGCAGCGCGATCCCCTCGCGCAGCCGCTCGACCGCCGCTTTCTTGATCTGCGACACCCGACCGGTGGTTACGCCAAGGATTTCGGCGATTTCATAGATGTTCAGCTCTTCGACATAGTAGAGCTGTAGCACCATCGCCTCGCGTTGCGGCAGGTTGGCCAGGGCGTCGCGCAACAGCCCCTTCAACTCATCCTGCTGTACCTTGTCCTCGGCAGAAACCGAGCGGTCTTCGAACAGCATCGAATGATCGGAATAGACCTCATCCAGACTGCGGGTCTGCTGCGTGGCGAACTGACTGTTCCATCCTTCCAGTTCATTGACTGAGATTTCCAGAACCTCAGCGATTTCGGGCGCCGAGGGCATGCGCATCAGTGATTGTTCCAGCCGCTGTGTCGCGGCCTTGACCTTTTGATGCATGGCGATGGTGGCCCGACACATCGAGGAATTCGAGCGCAGATAATCGACGATCGAGCCGCGAATGCGGATCTTGGCATAGGCGGCAAAGGTAACGCCAGGCTTGGGGGTATAACGTTGGCTGGCATCGACCAGCCCGATATAGCCAACCTGCAACAGATCGTCGATCTCGACCAGCCGGCCAACCCGGCCATGCATGTGCCAGGCGATCTTGCGGACAAGGTTCATATGGCTTGCCACCAGCCTGTCGGGGCTGGGCGCCTGCTCGGCATAACCTTTCGCCATCAATGTCATATGCGGACCTCCGCGCTGTGCTTGTCGTCCTCGCAGGCTTCCTCTTGCAGCCAGCGTGCCAGTTGGGCGCGGTCAGGCCGGGAAATCGCGTCGATCACCCCGCTGCCCTGTGTTGCCCGCGCCAGACGCAGACCCGCTTCGGCCAGCGCGCTCATCTGGGCGCGGTCCGGTCCCTGCCGGTCGCAAAAGCTCAAGCACAGCCGCGGCGACAGCGGCACCCAGGGCGCGGCCTCGTGCTGACTGCGGCGCGGCGACAGCCCGGCGGGCAGCACCAGCACAACCTCGGTCGGCATCGGACGCGCCAGTGCCGCCACCAGATCGGGCGTGGCCGTGGCGATGTCGGACAGATCGATCAGTTCGGGGCGCAGGGCATCGGCCTCGGCGGTCTCGTCCTGCGCCATCAGATCGCCGATCAGGGGACGCTCTGGCAGCACGCCGATCAGCCGTGACCAGCCCCGCAGACGGTCTTCGGACAAAGGCGCCGAGAGACGCGGCGCGACGATCCGGGGACGGAGACTTCGGTCCGCCAGCATTGCTTCGGCGGCCATCCGCACGGCCAGCAGCGATTTTCCGGCGCCGGGTGGCCCCACGATCACGGTGCGCGGCATCAGTTGCCCCGGCTGGGCCGGATCGGGCGACAGGAAGTCACGCTCAAGCCGCTCGGCGATTTCAGAGACCCGAACCGAGGGCGAGCTGCGCGCCCAAGGCGTTCGCCGCGCCGGAACGGCGGGTTGCAGCTTGGGCGCCGGGGCCCAGTCTGACCGCGCCTCAAGCAGATCGGCAAAGCTCTTGGCCCGCTGGGCCGGGCTTTCGCCCGAGGGCGGTGTCACGCTGACCGGGGCCGCGACGGGCGCCGTCTCGCCCGGCAGGGCGTCAGTGGCCTCGATCTCGACCAGGCCATCGCGCACCCGCGTCGACAGGATCAGCGCATTGGCCCCCAGACGACGCAGGATCTGATCCATCGCCTCGGCACTGTCGGCCCCCCGCGCGGTAAACTGGATCATGCTCTTGCTCCTTTGGTCACGGCGCGACCGGGGTGCCGCCAATCGCGGCGATCACTTCGATCTGGCGTTGTTCGGGAAGTTCGTTGATGCCCATCACGATGGCGTCGGGCAGATGGGCGCGCAGCCAGTCGGCCAAGGCGCGGCGCAATCCGCCGGCCACGATCACCACCGCCGTTTTCCCTTGGGACGAGGCCGTATCCATTGCCTGTGCCAGCGACTGCACGATCTGTTGCGATAGACCCTGATCAATGATCAGCCCGTCTTCGCCACCGGTCCGGCGGGCGCGCAGCAAGAGTTGCTCCAGCTCTGGCTCAAAGGTGATCAGCGGCAAGGGCTGCGACAGCCGCGCGATCTGCTGAAGCAAGAGCGGCGCCAGCGCAGGCCGCAGCGATTCCGCCATATCCGCCGCCGAGAGGTTGCGGCCCGCAACATCGGCCAGCCCTTCGAGGATCCGGCGCAGATCCGAGATCGGCACCCGTTCTGCCAAGAGGGTGCGCAAGACCGTGGTGAACTGATGCAGCGGCACCAGTTTCGGCACCACGCCAGAGACCAGCGTCGGCGCGACCTTGGCCAGCGCATCGAGCAGCGCCTGCGCCTCATCCGGGCCGATCAGCAACCCGGCGTTCTTGCCGATGATCTGGCTGAGATGCGTGGCGATCACCGAGTCCGGTTCGACCACCACATGATCGTCAGCCTCGGCCTCGGGCACCTGATGCGGCAGGATCCACACGGCATCAAGGCCAAAGGACGGATCCTTGACCGCCACCCCCTTGAGCTTGCGGGTCGAGCCATTGCCCGGAATGGCCAGTTTCCGGTCAGGATAGACCTGATCCTCGGCCATGATCGCCTGACCGATGCGGATGCGATACTGGTTCGGCGCAAGGCTCAGGTCATCGCGGATCCGCACGCCCGGCACCACAAAGCCAAGTGCGCGGCTGGCCTCGCGGCGGATACCGGTGATGCGGCTGACCAACTCGCCCTCGCCCTCGCTGGCCAGCGGGATCAGGCCATAGCCAATTTGCAGCGAGATCGGCGCATGGTCGGAAACGTCATCAGGGGTAATGGCCCCCGGTTCTGCCGCCGGAGTCTGCGCCCGCGGGCCTGCCGGCGCGGGCAGCGCAGCCGCGGGGCCGCGCGCCTCACCCGGGCGGGATTCGGGCGATTGCGCCCGCTCGCGCCGCATGCCGTACCAGGCCGCCGCCGCCGCCGCACCGCCACCCAGAAGAAACATCAGGTTCGGCATGCCCGGCACAAGGCCAAGGATGATCATCACCCCCGCCACCGGCGTCCAGGCCCGGCTGATATTGACCTGACTGGTGATCAGCTCGCCCATGTCATTCGAGGAAGAGACCCGGGTGACGATGATCGCGGTCGCAATCGACAACAGCAGCGCCGGGATCTGTGCCACAAGGCCATCGCCAATCGACAGCAGCACATAGGTTTCGGCAGCCTGACCAAAAGACATGGCATGTTGCGCCGTGCCGATCAGCACCCCGCCGATGATATTGATGGCAAGGATCAGGATGCCCGCCACCGCATCGCCCTTGACGAATTTCGACGCCCCATCCATCGCGCCGTAGAAATCGGCCTCGGCGGCCACGTCGGCGCGGCGGATCTTGGCCTCTTCGGGTGTCAGAAGTCCGGCATTCAGATCGGCGTCAATCGCCATCTGCTTGCCCGGCATCGCATCAAGCGTAAAGCGGGCCGAGACCTCGGATACCCGGCCCGCACCCTTGGTGATCACCACAAGGTTGATGATCACAAGGATGGCAAAGACCAGCAGACCAACGACGAAATTGCCGGCGATGACGAATTCGCCAAAGGCCTGGATCACCTTGCCGGCGGCCTCTTCGCCGGTATGGCCATAGGTCAGCACGATCCGCGTCGAGGCGACGTTCAACGCCAGCCGCAAAACCGTTGCGATCAGCAAGAGACTGGGAAAGCTGGAAAAATCGAGCGGCCGATAGGTGTGCAGCGAAACCATCAGCACCAACAGAGACAGCAGGATATTGCCGACAAAGAACACGTCGAGCAATTGCACCGGCAGCGGCAGCACCATCATTGCAACGACGATCAGAATCCCCGCCGGCAGGGCCAGCCCGCCCAGTTGGCGGGTCATCGTCGGCAGGAAAGTGGCATCGCTCATGGCGCGGATCCGTCACCTTGGTCAGGGCTGGCCGCTGTCAAGGCGCGCCATCAAGGCCAAGGGGCTGCAAGGCCCATGCCATTTCCGCCCCTGCCAAAGGATGTCCCCCGCCCCAATGGTCATGCCGCCCGCGGTTCGGCTGGCATGGGCCTTGCAGGACAGGTCGCGATCACAGCCGGAGATGCCAATGCCCCTCGTCCCTGTCCCTGTCCGCCCTGCACCGGCCCTTGCGGCATTGTTCCTCGGGCTTGCGGCCTGTGCCCCGCGCCCCCACTCCGCCTCCGAGGCCCTGCCCCCCGGTGCCGACGCCCGGACCGCCACGCTGGCGGTGGTGAAGGATGCGATGGATGGCGCAGACCGGGCGCAGCGGCCCTTGCCGGCGGCCAGCCCGGCGGTGATACAGACGGCAGCGCCGCTGATCACCGGCCTGGGCTTTGCCCAGATTGCCGGCCAGCCCGGCAAGACGGTGAATGAAAAGCGCCTGATGGCCATTCGCGCCGCCCGACTGGAGGCGCTGCGCGATCTGACCGAA
>CALLZQ010000491.1 GCA_937858255.1 uncultured Tabrizicola sp. | reverse complement strand
CCGGCCTGCCAACAGCCGCGGTCGAGCGGGCCAAAGTCGTGCTTGAGGCGCTGGAGAAGGGCGAGAGGGAAGGGGGCAAGCAGGCAGCGCTGATCGACGACCTGCCGCTTTTCCGTGCCGCCCCCCCAGTTGCCGCGCCAAAGGTGGCTACGACCGGGCCGTCTCTGCTAGAGAAAACGCTGCGCGAGTTGCACCCGGATGAAATGACCCCGATGGAGGCGCTGAAGCTGATTTATGATCTAAAGCAGATGGCGCAGGATCGTAGCGGCGACGAGGGCTGATCGGGTGGCGGCGAACGGCCACCACCCTGATCCCGCGTCAGATCAGCCGAGGTTCGACGATACGCCGACCTGCGCCGGGCGCAGCAAGCGGTCATGCAGCAGGAAGCCTTCGGCCATCACCTGAATGATCTGGCCAGCCTTGGTGCCGGGAACGGGCGCCTCGAACATCGCCTGATGCAGTTGCGCATCGAACGGGTCGCCGATGGCCGGGCTGATCGCGGTCACGCCATGCTTGGTCATGACATTGGTCAATTCGCGCAGGGTCAGGTCAACGCCTTCGATCAGTGCGGCAGCCTGCTGGGGCGCCTCATCGCGGGCGGCGTCAAGCGCGCGCTTGAGATTGTCATCCACTGGCAGCGGATCGGGGGGGAGGCGGGAGCCGCCATATTGCTCGGCCTCGCGCCGGTCACGGTCGGCCCGCTTGCGCGCATTCTCGGCATCGGCAAGCGCCCGCATGTAGCGGTCGCGCAGATCGTCGCGCTCAATCCTTAACGCCTCAAGCTCGGCGGCGTCGATAAATTCCTCGGTGGTGCCGTCGAGATCGATCTCTTCCGGGATCGGGTTTTCCTGAGCCATTCTCTTCTTCCTCATCTTCTTCGGTTCGGGATCACCCCTTGCCACGTTCGGACACCATGCGCCCGACGAGCTGCGCCGTGTAATCGACGATGGGAACGATGCGCCCGTAATTGAGCCGCGTCGGACCGATCACGCCGATGGCGCCGATGATCTTGCGATCAGCGTTCATATAAGGAGAGACCACCAAAGAGGAACCCGAAAGTGAAAAGAGTTTGTTCTCGGAACCGATAAAAATGCGCACACCATCGCCCGCCTCGGTGAGTTCGAGGAAATCGGCAATGTCACGCTTGCGCTCAAGATCATCGAACAGGCTGCGGATGCGGTCGATTTCGCCCAGCTCCGTCGCCGAATCGAGAAGATGGGATCGCCCACGGACAATCAGCCGCTCTGAGCGCTCACCCGGGTTTTCCCAGACCGCAAGCCCGCTTTCGACCAGTTCGCGGGCAAGGCTGTCGATCTCTTGCCGACGGCGCGCAATGTCCTGCGCCATACCGCGCCGCAGCTCAGAGAGCGTCTTGCCCTCAGCCAGGGCATTGAGAAAATTCGCCGCCTCACGCATGGCCGAAGGGGTCAGGCCGGGCGGCGGCGTGAAGATGCGGTTTTCGACATGCCCGTCCGCCGTAACCAGAACCACAAGCGCCCGATCGGGGGCGAGGCTGACAAATTCGATATGGCGGATCGCCGCCTCATGCTTGGGCGACAGCACGAGAGACGCGCCGCGGGTGATGCCAGATAACGCGGAACCCACCTGATCAAGCAGCGAGGCGACATCACGGTCGCCATTGCCGAAGGTGGAATCGATACGCTCTCGATCCTCTGGCGAAACCGTGCCGACCTCAAGCAGGCTATCGACAAACATCCGAAGCCCAAGTTGCGTCGGTATACGCCCTGCCGAGACATGCGGGCTGTCGAGCAATCCCATGAACTCAAGATCCTGCATGACATTGCGGATGGTCGCGGCTGAGACCTTTTCCGACATGCTGCGGGTGAGGGTCCGGGAGCCAACAGGATCACCAGAGTTCAAATAGCCCTCAACCACACGGCGAAATACCTCGCGTGAGCGGTCGTTCAGATCGGCAAGAAGGCGGGAACCGTCAGTTCTGGTCTGTTCAATCATGGCAGGATCAGCTTAATCGCCGGTATCGGCGCGTCAATCGGGGTTGATTCCCGGTTGCGCCCTTGCATATCTGGCCCGAAGTTGTCGGGAAAGGATATGACGATGCGCCCCTCGGGTCGGAAACTGGATGAAATGCGCGCGGTATCGATCGAACCGGGCGTGATGGCCCATGCCGAAGGATCGTGCCTGATCAGGATGGGGAATACCCATGTTCTGTGTTCGGCCACCATTGAGGATAAGGCGCCGCCCTTTCTGAAAAATACCGGGCTTGGCTGGGTAACTGCCGAATACGGCATGCTGCCGCGCGCCACGAACAGCCGGACACGGCGGGAAGCGGCCGCCGGCAAGCAAAGCGGGCGGGCGCAGGAAAACCCGCGCCCGATCGGGGGGGCCCTGCGGGGAGGCGGGGGTCGGAGCGCCCTGGGGGGGCGGCAGATCGTCCATTACT
>CALLZQ010000490.1 GCA_937858255.1 uncultured Tabrizicola sp. | reverse complement strand
CGGGGGGGGGGGGGGGGGGGGGCCGGGCGGGGGATAGTCCGGGTGCTGGCCCTGGGGCTTGCGCGCAGTCGGATGATCGGCTCGATCAGCCTCGGCCTTCCTGGGGGGCGACGGGCTGGGCCGTTCCGGGGCCAGTTAACGATTTCCTCGGCACGCTGGGCGCAGCGGCAACGCCCGGCGCGCTGTTTGCCATCGGCGCCTCGCTGGCCGGACGCAGCGCCGAACGCTTGCAGGTCGCGGGCTGGCTAACCTTCTGCAAGTTGGTTCTGCACCCGGCGGCAGTTGCGGTTGCGGCACTGTGGCTGTTCCCGGTCGAGCCTTTTGCCGCGGCGGGGATGATCGCGGCGGCCGCCCTGCCGGGGGCGGGCCATGGCTATATTCTGGCGGCCCATTACGCCGTGGCGGCGCAACGGGTTTCAACAGCGATCCTGCTGTCGACTGCGGCTTCGGTGCTGACGGTGACGGTGGTGATCGCGCTGGTCAACGGAGGGTAGGGCCATGAAGACGGTTTCGGAAAACCGCTGTTTCGGGGGGGTGCAGGGGGTCTATACTCATGCCGCGCAATCGACGGGTTGCGACATGACCTTTGGCTTGTTCCTGCCCGAGGCGGCTGAAACCGGCTCGGTTCCGGTGCTGTGGTATCTGTCTGGTCTGACCTGCACGCATGAAAATGCCATGGTCAAGGCTGGCGCACAACGCTGGGCTGCCGAGGCGCAGGTGGCGCTGGTGTTCCCCGACACTTCGCCGCGCGGGCCGGGGGTCGCCAATGACGAGGCCTATGATCTGGGGCAAGGCGCCGGCTTTTACGTCAATGCGACCGAGGCCCCCTGGGCGCCGCATTTCCGCATGTGGGACTATGTAACGGATGAATTGCCGCGTCTGCTGTTCAATGCCTTTCCGCTGGCAGAAGAGGCGCAGGCGATTACCGGTCATTCGATGGGCGGCCATGGTGCGCTGACCATCGCGATGAGTTTTCCGGGGCGGTTCAAATCGGTTTCGGCCTTCGCGCCGATCTGCCATCCGACCGGCAGCGACTGGGGGCGCAAACAATTCACCGCCTATCTTGGCACGGATGAAACCGTCTGGGCGGCGCATGATGCGACTTTGCTGATGCGCCGACGAGGGTTCGATGGGCCGATCCTGATCGATCAGGGCAGCAAGGACCAGTTCCTTGACCTGCTCAAGCCCGAAGCCCTTGCCGAGGCCATGGTCTCGCGCCGGCAAAATGGCGCGTTCCGCATGCAGCAGGGCTATGACCACAGCTATTTCTTTGTCTCGACGTTCATGGAGGATCACCTCGGCTTTCATGCCAAGGCGCTTTATGGCTAGGTCTCGCCGTTTTCCCGCAGCGTATCGGCAACCAGCGCATTGGCATGGCCATGGCCCATGCCATGCGCGCTCTTGAGCCAGGCAACGATTTCCATGTGCTTCATCGGCGGTTGGGCGCGGATCATCGCCTTCCATTCGGCGATGGGGCGACCGTATTTCGCTTCGATCGAGGGGAAGTAAGAGGCAGGACCCTTGACTTTTTCCGACATGGATTTGCAACCTTTGCGGGTGGTGCAGTGGCGTATCCAGCCGGTGACCGGCCTGGCACTGGTGTGCGATCAGTCAAGCGCCACGGGCCAATCCGGTCAAGCGCTGGCCAAGGGGGTAAAGGTAACATGATGCGCTTGTTGCGTGCCGGGGCGCTCATGGCGGTTCTGCTGGTGGCGCTGGTGACTGGCTATGGCCTCTGGGCTTTTGGTGAGGCACAGTGGGAGGCCAGCGCGCTGGCGCGTCGGGCCGATGGGCTGATCGCCGTGGGGCTGGGGGCCGAGGGGCTTGGCCCCGGGCGGCTCGAATCCCTGCTGGCGGTCGAAGATCCCGGCTTTGTCCAACATTCCGGCGTCGATCTGATGACCGCCGGCGCGGGGGCGACCAATGGCGTGGCCAGCCCGCGAGTACTGACCCCAT
>CALLZQ010000489.1 GCA_937858255.1 uncultured Tabrizicola sp. | reverse complement strand
TCCCCATATTGTCATTGCGCGGAATCAGGCTGACCGCCTCGGCCCCGGCGGCCTTGGCGATGCGCATCAGCGACAGGGCCTCTTGTTCCTTGTCGGACGACCAGTCGTTGAAGCGCTTGACCTCGGCCAGCGCCAGCAGACGCAACCCTTTTTCAGCAAGATGCGCCTGCGCCACTTCGGGCGTCAGTCCGTCGAACAGCGGCTGCGGCAGGTCGTTGCGCAGCTCGACACCGACACAGCCAAGCGCAGAGGCGAGGTCGAGAAGCTGACGAAAACCCTGTCGGGCTACCGTCATGTGGTTCAGAGCGAAGGGCAACATCGCACGGCCTCCCTAACCTTGCGTCCATGGGGCCGGACCCTGCGTCGACAGGCGCGATCCGGTCAATTGCCCGTGCGGTCATTTCCATCATTCATGACGAAGATGGCGCCGTCACCCTGATGGTATTTCGTCAGACGGATTCGGGAAGATACAGGTCAGGCTGCAAGAAATGCTGTCCTGTCACCGGGGGAAGACCATTCGTCATCCCCTCTTTGGCCAGGTTGATCAGATCGGCACAAAGCCGTTGCAAAGGGGTGCCGATCACCATCGAAACATGCCGGTTGATCAGTGCCGACCGGCTTTCCGGCGTCAGTTCATTCACCACCAGCGCCACCTCACCCGGTTGACGCAACTCTTGCAGGGCGGCAATCGCCCCCTCCATCCCGCCGCCGGCGCAATAAATGCCGCGCAGGTCGGGGTGACGGCCCAGCAGATCCAGTGTCGCCTCATAGGTCAACTGGCGCGTCTCAAGGTTCACCAATGTGTCGAGGATGCCGAACTGCGGCGCATATTCGCGGAAGTAGCTGCGAAAACCCGTCTCGCGCAATTCATGCCCATGCCAGCGATACCCCCCGACAAACACCGCGATCTTTCCCGGCTGCCGGCTGGTTTGCGCGATCAGATGCGCGGCGATCCGGCCAACCTTGATGTTGTTAAGCCCTAGATAATTCTGGCGAATCCCCTGGGCAAAGTCATTCAGCAGCGCATAGCACGGAATGCCCCGCGCATTCAGCCGGCTGACGGCATCGCTGACCTCAGGATGGGTGACGGCGGTCGCTGCCACCACATCGGCGCGCCCGGCCATCTCTTCCATCAGAGTGGCGAATTCCGAGGGCGCCTGCGAGGCGGAAAACGACAGGCTCAGACTGGCGCGCAC
>CALLZQ010000488.1 GCA_937858255.1 uncultured Tabrizicola sp. | reverse complement strand
CGGATGTGCGGGGCCTGGAAGTGGTGTCTCGGATCGGGGGGATTGCCCCGCATCCGCGGGCGCACCTGCGCCTGACGGATGTCGATCTGCCCGCCAGTGCCATGATCGGCCGCCCCGGAGAGGGGTTCAAGATCGCCATGTCGGTGCTGGACGTGTTCCGCTCGACTGTCGGGGCGGCGGCGCTGGGGTTTGGGCGGCGCGCCCTGGACGAGGCGTTGGCGCGGGTGCGGGTGCCGCGGGCGGGGGGCGGTGTGCTGGCGGATTACCAGATGGTGCAGGGGCATATCGCCGATATGGTGCTGGCGATCGATGCCGCCGCCCTGCTGATCTATCGCGCCGCCTGGGCCAAGGACATGGGCGCGGCGCGGGTGACGCGCGAGGCGGCGATGGCCAAACTCTATGCCACCGAAGCCGCGCAAAAGGTCATTGACATGGCCGTACAACTGCATGGCGGCGACGGTGTTCGCCATGGCTTTGCTGTCGAAAGCCTTTATCGTGAAATCCGGGCCTTGCGCATTTATGAGGGCGCAAGTGACGTGCAGCGCGTGGTGATCGCCCGCGCCGCCCTTGGATAGAGAGAGGAAGAAAGATGGCGCATGCCGCGATGGGTGGCCTTATCGACAACAGATTGCAAAGCGATGCCTGCCGCATCACCGCTCTGCCGGTGGGGGTGGGGCGCTGATGATCTATCACCGTCAGATGCGCGTCGAGTTCAATCACTGCGACCCGGCCGGGATCGTCTTTTACCCACGTTATTTCGAGATGACGAACTCGCTGGCCGAGAATTTCTTCCGCGATGTCGTCGATTTTCCCTATGAGGCGATGATGGCGGCGGGGCAGGGCGTGCCGACTGCCCGGATCGACATGACCTTTCATGCCCCCTCGCGGTTGGGCGATTTGCTGGACTGGCAATTGCGGCTGATCCGCTTGGGGGGCTCTTCGCTGGACCTGACGCTGGAGGCGCGCTGTGCCGGGGAACGCCGGCTGAGTGGCACGCAAACACTGGTCCAGATCAATGCCACGGGCCGTCCGCTGCCCTGGACAGATGAGATCCGCGCGCGGATCAACAGCTATATGGAGGCGACATGACAGCCGAAACCCTGCACCCTGCGGGATGGAAACCGGCCAAGGGCTATGCCAATGGCATGGCCGCGCGCGGCCGTATGGTCTTTACCGGCGGGGTGGATGGGCGGCAAACCGCTTGCGCCCTTTTACGCGAAGGCTT
>CALLZQ010000487.1 GCA_937858255.1 uncultured Tabrizicola sp. | reverse complement strand
GTCGAGATGATGGGCCGCGTCGCCATGGGCTCGGACGGGGCGGCGATTGCCGTTGACCCTGCCCTTGCGATGAAGACCTATTTCGTGCCGCAAGGCATCTCGGCCGATATCATCGCCACCGAATACGGTTTTACCCGCGATCAGGCCGATGCGCTGGCCGTTGAATCGCAGCGCCGCGCGGCAGAGGCATGGAAAGACGGGCGCTTTGCCAAATCCATCGTTCCGGTGCTGGACCAGAACGGGCTGACCATTCTGGACCATGACGAATACATGCGCCCCGGCACCGATATGCAGGCCCTCGGCGCGCTCAAGGCCAGTTTCAAGGACATGGGCGAGGTGATGCCCGGTTTCGACAAGCTGGCGATGATGAAATATCCGCATCTGGAGCGGATCAACCATATCCACCACGCCGGCAACTCTTCGGGCATCGTCGATGGCGCTGCCGCCGTGCTGATCGGCAGCAAGGAATTCGGTGAGGCACAGGGCCTGAAGCCCCGCGCCCGTATCCGCGCCACCGCCAAGATCGGCACCGATCCGACCATCATGCTGACCGGCCCGGTGCCGGTGACGGAAAAAATCCTCCGCGACAGCGGCATGTCGATCAAGGACATTGACCTGTTCGAGGTGAATGAGGCCTTTGCCTCGGTCGTCCTGCGCTTCATGCAGGCCTTTGACGTGGACCCGGCCAAGGTGAACCCCAACGGCGGCTCGATTGCCATGGGCCACCCGCTGGGCGCGACCGGCGCCATCATCATCGGCACCCTGCTGGATGAGCTGGAGCGTACGGGCAAGAGTACTGGCCTTGCCACGCTCTGCATCGCCAGCGGCATGGGCGCCGCCACGATCATCGAGCGGGTCTGACATCGTGGGGTCATCCGCCGCCGCCATCTATCAGGGCAACCTCGACGCCGTGTCGGGGGCGCTCTGGCGGGGCGATGTGATGGCCATCCTCGACCATCTGGCCATCCCGAACTCGATGGTGACTGAGGATGCCGCGCTGATCGTCGGCTCGGTCGATGAGATGACCATCGCCGTGACCGAGTTCCGCGACCAGATGATCGCCATGGGGGCCGATGGCTATAGCCGGACCTGCCTTGCCGCGCGCTTTATCAACGGGCGCGGCGATATGATCGTGGGGCTGCATGAAACGCGGATCACCTGCGATGGCGAACCCGTCTGCCCCAGCTATCTGAACCGCATGACCCTGCTGCATCGCCACGACCGCTGGAAAGGCGTGGTGATCGAGGCCGAGACCTCGAACAAGGACATTACCATCCTCAGCCCCGATCTGGCCGAAGAGCAACGGCGCGAACTGGCGCGCCTTGGCATTTCGCTGGGACGGAGCTGACCGAATTCCACCGCCGATCCGCGAGAGGACCAGACCATGACCGATTTCACCATGACCACGGATGCCGATGGCGTCGCCACGATCGTGTGGGATGTCAAATCCAAGTCGATGAACGTACTCAGCCTTGAAGGCTGGGGTGAACTTGACGCCCTGATCACTGCCGCCCTCGCCGATACCGGCGTCAAGGGGATCATCATCACCAGCGGCAAGCCCGACAGCTTTGCCGGCGGGATGGATCTGAATGTGATCGCGCGGATGAAGGCCGAGGCGGGCGACAATCCGGCCAAGGGGCTGATGGACGGGCTGATGCGCAGCCACGCCATCCTGCGCAAGATCGAACGCGCGGGGATGGACCCCAAGACCCTCAAGGGCGGCAAGCCGGTTGTGGCGGCCTTGCCGGGTACCGCGTTGGGGATCGGGCTGGAAATCCCGCTGTCCTGCCACCGCATCATCGCCGCCGACAACCCCAAGGCCAAGATCGGCCTGCCGGAAATCATGGTCGGCATCTTCCCCGGCATGGGCGGCACCACCCGCCTTGTGCGCAAGATGGGCGCGATGGCGGCAGCCCCCTTCCTGCTGGAGGGCAAGCTCTCGGATCCCAAATCCGCCAAGGCCGCCGGCCTGATTGATGAGGTGGTCGCGCCGGGTGAATTGCTGGCCCGCGCCAAGGAATGGGTGCTGTCGGCCAAGGATGCCGATCTGGTGAAACCCTGGGATGCCAAGGGCTACAAGATGCCGGGCGGCGCCCCCTATCACCCTGCCGGCTTCATGACCTTTGTCGGCGCCAATGCGATGGTGCATGGCAAGACCATGGGCGTCTATCCGGCGGCCAAGGCACTTTTGGGCGCGGTTTATGAGGGGGCGCTGGTGCCCTTTGACACCGCCATCAAGATCGAGGCGCGGCACTTTACCTCGGTGCTGATGAATCCCTCGTCCACCGCGATGATCCGCAGCCTCTTCATCAACAAAGAAGCGCTGGAAAAGGGCGCGAACCGCCCCGCCGTCGCAGATCAGCGCGTGAAAAAGCTGGGGGTTCTGGGTGCGGGCATGATGGGGGCCGGCATCGCCTATGTCTCGGCCAATGTCGGGATCGAGGTGGTGCTGGTGGACCGCGATCAGGCCGCCGCTGACAAGGGCAAGGCCTATTCCGAGGGGCTGCTCGACAAGGGCATGGCCCGCAAGAAGGTCACGCCCGAGAAAAAGGCCGAAGTTCTGGGCCGCATCACCGCGACCCCCGATCTGTCGGCCCTCGCGGGTTGCGATCTGATCGTCGAGGCAGTGTTTGAGGAACCGGCCGTTAAGGCCGAGATGACCCAAAAGGTTGAGGCGGTGGGCGGCCCGGGCTGCATCTTTGCCTCCAATACCTCGACCCTGCCGGTCACGCCTCTAGCCAAGGCCCGCCCGCCGCCCCAACAGTTCATCCGCCTCCATTTCTTCTCACCCGTGGACAAGATGATGCTGGTGGAAATCATCAAGGGCCGGGCGACGGGCGATGTGGCCGTGGCCAAGGCACTGGATTTCGTTCGCCAGATCCGCAAGACGCCCATCGTCGTGAACGACGCCCGGTTCTTCTACGCCAACCGCTGCATCATCCCCTATATCAACGAAGGGATCCGCATGGTGGCCGAAGGGGTGGAGCCGGCACTGATCGAGAATGCCGCGAAACTGGTGGGGATGCCGCTGGGGCCGCTGCAACTGGTCGATGAAACCTCGATTGATCTGGGGGTCAAGATTGCCAAGGCGACCCGGGCCGCGATGGGTGACGCCTATCCCGATGGCGCGGTGGATGAGGTGCTGTTCTGGATGGCCGATCAGGGCCGTCTGGGCAAGAAATCCAACGCCGGCTTCTATGCCTATGATGCGGCGGGCAAACGTCAGGGCCCGGGGGGGGGGCTTGCCACGCCATACCCGGGCCCGGGCAGCCCGCCCCATCTCAGCGGGGGGCAGCAGCGCTTGTTGCTGGCGCAGGTGCTGGAGGCGGTGCGGGCGCTGGAAGAGGGTGTGCTGATGGACATCCGCGAGGGCGATGTCGGCGCGATCCTCGGATGGGGCTTTGCGCCGTGGTCGGGCGGGCCGTTCGGTTGGCTCGACATTCTGGGTGCGCCGCGCGCGGTCGAGATCTGCGAGGCACTGACCGCCCGTTTTGGTGCGCGGTTTACCACGCCGCAGATGCTGCGCGACATGGCGGCCGAGGGGGCCAGCTTCTACGGCCCCAAGGCCCGCGCCGCTGCCTGAGCCTGCCGGTGCGGTGGCCCCTAGCCACCGCCCCCCTGACCACCACGCCGGAACCAGCCGCCGCGCGCCGCAGCCGACAATGCGGCGCCAGCCTCCTCTGCCATCAGGCAGGCAATCAGGTGCCGGCCTTGCTGTAGGCTGCACACGCTGTGGCCCGGGTCGGTAAAAAGGGCCTCGCCCGCCTCATCGCCCCAGCCGGGTTGCGGAAAGGCCCAGTCCTCACCGGCGCAGGATAACAAGACCCCGCGACTGGCATAGAGGATTTGTGGCCGGGCGAAAGTCAGTTGGACCACCGCCTCGCCATGCGC
>CALLZQ010000486.1 GCA_937858255.1 uncultured Tabrizicola sp. | reverse complement strand
ACTCTCAGAGCCCTGAGTTCGGTTTTCCGCCGGTCCCGCGCCAGTGGCGGGCAGACGGGATCCCAGCGGTGATCCGGGTTCACGATATGCCGGTCCATCCCCAGATGATGACGCAGCGTATGGCCGACCACCCATTCCACCATCCCCTCGGTCAGGCCGGGGTCGACCATCCGGCACAGGGGTTGGGTCAGGGTTTCATTGCCAACAATCCGCTCGACCCCGGCCCAGAGCGACAAGACGGCCTTGCACCGCTGATAGGGCCGGAAATCCTGCAAGGGGGCCGAGGGCGCATAGACGATGTAATCGACCGTCTCGGGCGCGGCCTCCAGCACCACCTCTGCCGCCAGACCTGCCTCGCGCAGCGCGTGCGGCAGAACTTCGGCATATTCGTCCCAGAGCGAGGGCGCAGCAAAAAGAACGCAGGTCATGACAGGCCTTTCAGATCACCGGGGGCGGTGGATATGGGCACTCTGCACCAGACCAAAGGCCACCAGCAACACCAGCATCGCCGAGCCACCATAGGAAAGGAAGGGCAGGGGCACCCCCACCACCGGCGCCAGCCCCATCACCATCGACAGGTTGACGGCGAGGTAGAGGAACAGGTTCACCGCCACGCCAAAGATCAGCAGGGTCGAGAACCGGTCCTTGTTCTGCAAGGCCGAGGAATAGGTAAAGATCAGGATCAGCGCGTAGAGCATCAGGATGGTAAAGGCGCCGACGAAACCGAATTCCTCACCCAGCACGGTAAAGATAAAGTCGGTTTCCTTTTCCGGTAGAAAGTTCAGCCGGCTCTGCGTGCCCTGCATGAAACCCTTGCCGCTCCACCCGCCTGACCCCAGGGCGATCTGGGCCTGAATGATGTTGTAGCCCGCGCCAAGCGGATCAGCGGTCGGGTCAAGGAAGGTGTCGATCCGGCGATACTGGTAATCATGCAGCAATTGCCAGTCGGTGCCCCGGCTGGCGAATACTGCCCAGACCGCCCCGACAACGCCCGAGATGACGGCGGCGAAATACCACCAACTCACCCCGGCCAAGAGCATGACCGCCCCGCCGATCATCAGGATGATCAGCGCCGTCCCCAGATTTGGCTGCATCAAGACCAGCACTACCGGCACCACGGTCAACAGGACCGGCACCGCCACCCACAGCGGGCGCGAGACCTTTTTGGTATCCAGCCAGTCGTAATAGGCCGCCAGCATCATCACCAGCGTGACCTTCATCAACTCGGACGGTTGCAGGCGCAGGCCACCGAACTCGATCCAGCGCTGCGCGCCCATGCCGATAGTGCCAAAGAATTCGACCACCAGCAGCAAGGCGATCGAGATCAGATAGGCCAGAAGGCTGAGGTTGCGCCAGAACCAGATCGGCACAAAGGCGATGAAGAACATCACCACCATGCCGAGGCCGTAGATCTTCATCTGCCGCCCGGCCCAGATGTCCATCCGCCCGCCGGCGATGGAATAAAGCGCCAGCCAGCCGATAGCCGCCACGGCCGTCACCAGCACGATCAGCGGCCAGTTCAGGTAGAGAACCTTCTTCAGCCCCGAGGGCACATATTTGACGCGGTATTCCAGAAAACTCATCGCGCGCGCCTCAGACCTTTGACGCTTCGGGCGCGCGGCCCTCGGCATCGCGCAGGGGCAGCTTTTCCAGCATCGAGGCGATGCGGTTGCGCTGTGACGACGGATAGGCCGAGAGCGGCGGCAGGCCGTCACTCATCGCGCGCAGGATGATGTCGCGGGCAATCGGCGCCGCCGCGGTCGAGCCGCCGCCGCCATGCTCGACCACCACGGCCACCGAATAGCGCGGGTTATCAAAGGGGGCAAAGCCCACGAACAGCGCATGGTCGCGCCGGTTCCAGGGCAACTGGTCGTTCGAGATCACACCGCGCGCCCGTTCGGCGGCGGTGATGTTGCGCACCTGGCTGGTGCCGGTCTTGCCGGCCCAGATCATCGCCTCATCAACAATGCGGCTGCCTTTGGCCGTACCACGTTCGCTGTTGACCACCGCATGCATCCCGCCACGGATCTTGCGCAATGCGGCCTCGTCAATGCCCAGAGCGGGGGCGGCGACGGTCTCGACTTCGCGCCCGTCAATCGTTCGCACCAGCCGCGGCACCACCGCGCGACCGGTGGCGATGCGCGCTGTCATCACCGCCAGTTGCAGTGGCGAGGTCAGCACATAGCCCTGGCCGATACTGGCGTTGATCGTATCGCCGATGCGCCATTCCTGCTTGTGCCGTTCCAGCTTCCATTGCTTGTCGGGCATGATGCCATCGGCAATCGCCGACATGGGAATGTCATGGCGGATACCGAGGCCCAGTTCGCGGCCCATCTCGGCAATCTTGTCGATGCCTACCTTTTGCGCGATGTCGTAGTAGAACACGTCGCAACTCTCGGCCAGCGAGCGTTCCAGATTGACCGTGCCGTGACCCGCGCGCTTCCAGCAGTGAAAGCGGCGGCCCCCGACCTCGATGAAGCCGGGGCAGCGTACGGTCGTATCGACCGAGATGATGCCCTCTTTCAGCGCGGCCAAGGCCGTGACCATCTTGAAGGTCGATCCGGGCGGGTAGACCCCCTGCACCGTCTTGTTGGCCAAGGGGCGGTGGTCATTTTCCGTCAGGGCGTTGTAATCGGTATGGCTGATCCCGCGCACGAAGAGGTTGGGGGCGAAGGAAGGGGCCGGGGCGATGGGGATTACATCGTCAAT
>CALLZQ010000485.1 GCA_937858255.1 uncultured Tabrizicola sp. | reverse complement strand
CTGAACCGACATACCCTCAGATTACGCGTGCGACAGATCAAATCAAGCCTGTCGAGGCAATGGCCACGAAGGGGCTGCATCCCGGCCCAATTCCCGCCACGAATCCCCCCCATACAGTCAGGACGTAGCGTGTGCGGCCCGGCGGCGGTGTAACTGCCCCCACCCAAGCCGCCACCGGGTTCGCACGCTACGGAAGCAAAGGCAGCCCCCGTCAGAACGACGGGGGCTTTGCCCGTTTTGGCCCTGCGCTAGATCCGCCCGGGCCGAAAGCCCTCGGCCAGCCGCAATTCCCCCGTCTCAAGACCCCGGCAGTTGCGCTGTACCGCCGGCAGCCGCTTTTGCGCCAAGGGATGCGCAGGGTTCAGCACACCCAGTGCCGATAACAGCGCCGTCACCACCGCTTCTGAGGCGCGGCTGGCACCATCGGCGATCTTGACCGCCAGCCCGATCTGCCGCTCGGGGATAATGGCGATAAAAACCGCCTCTGCGCCGGTCTTGATGGCAACCCGGTGATCCATCGCGCGCATCAGCTCGGTGCAGGCGCGTCCCTCGCCCGCCACCAGTTCGGGATGGGCCGCCATGGCCCGGGTCAGCCGAGACATCGCCCGGTCGCGCGCATCGCCCGCCCCGGTCGCCGCCGCAAAAGCCTGCATCGCCCGCGCCAGACCGGCAAGGCTCATGGCGAAATTCGGGGCCGAGCAGCCGTCGATGCCATAACCGGCCATCGTCTCGCCCGTCACCTCTTCGCTCGCCTGCCGGATCGCCCGTTGCAGCGGATGGTCGATCTCGACATATTCCGGCCCGGCGCGCAGATGCCGGGTCGTGGTCAGAAAGCCGCAATGCTTGCCCGAGCAGTTGTTGTGCAATTGACAGGGGCTGTCCCCGGCGCGGATCAGCCGGTCACGCTCTTCACGGTCATAGGGTTCATGCGCGCCGCAACGCAGATCGCCCTCGCCCAAGCCCAGATCGGCCAGCCAGCGAGAGGTCATCCCCACATGCAGTGCCGCCCCCTGATGGCTGGCGCAGGACAGCGCCAGATGCCGCTCTGTCAGACCCACGGCATCGGCTGCTCCGCTTTCCACCAAGGGCAGCGCCTGAATCATCTTGCAGGAAGAGCGGGGGAAAATCACCGTGCCCGGATCGCCCCAAGACTGGATCGCCCCGCCCGGTCCCCAGATCACCGCATGGCCGGCATGGCGGCTTTCCATCCGGCCCCCGCGCCACAACTCGACGAACGGATACGGATTTTCCATCATTTTTTCCCTTCTGGCCTGTAACACATGCGCGATTTCTTGCCCATGGGGCTTTCGCGGATTGGTCTTTTTGCGGTAAGGATGGGATATCGAGTTTAACGCCCCCATGCCATGGATAAGGCCGGGCTCAAGCCGGCGGCGGGTGGGCAGAGGCACTGAACAGCTTGGAGGCTGTGAACGACATGACTTCCTTCCTTGTGCGCGCCGCCTGCGCGGCTGCCCTTGCCCTTGGCGCATCTGCATCCTTTGCGCAGGAAACCACCAATCGCGTGGCCGTCAAGACCGATTGGAGCGTCTTTACCGAGCAGAATCCAAAAGAGTGCTGGGGGGTGTCAAAGCCGAAGGAATCGGTGAACACCCGCGATGGCAAGCCGGCCTCGGTGCGGCGGGGCGATATTCTGCTGTTCGTGACCTTCCGCCCCGGCGCCGGGGCCAAGGGCGAGATTTCCTTTACCGGCGGCTATCCTTTTGCCAAGGGATCGACGGTCAAGATCAATATCGACGGCACCTCCTATGATCTGTTCACCGACGGCGAATGGGCCTGGCCGGGCAGCGCCGATGCCGATGCGGCCCTGCTGACCGCGATGAAACGGGGCACCAATGCCACGCTGACGGCACAGTCGGGCCGTGGCACCCAGACCCAGGATACCTTCAGCCTGCGGGGCTTTACCGCCGCCATGGAAGAGGCAGAGGCCCGCTGCAAGTAAGCACCGCGCTCGAATCAAAGACGGCGCCCCGGTCCGACCGGGGCGTTTTTTGTTTGCCGGTTCCGTTTTCGCTGCGAATCCCCTATATGACGGCCAGTTTCCCAAGGATTGACACGCCATGACCGCCACGGCCCCGATCACCGCCCCGATCACCCAGGACGTGCTGACCCTGCCGCGCAAGCTGCCCGTGGGCGGCAAGACCAATATCGTCGGCCTGACGCGCGAGCAATTGCGCGAGGCGCTGATTGCCGCCGGCACGCCAGAGCGGCAGGTCAAGATGCGGTTGGGGCAGATCTGGCAGTGGGTCTACCACTTTGGCATCCGCGACTTTGCGGCCATGACCAATCTGGCCAAGGATTACCGCGCCCTGCTGGATCAGCATTTCGAGATTGCCGTGCCCGAAGTGGTCAGCCGCCAGATCAGCGCCGACGGCACCCGGAAATACCTTGTCCGCATCGCCGGCGGGCATGAGGTCGAGACGGTCTATATCCCCGAGGAAAACCGCGGCACGCTGTGCATCTCCTCTCAGGTGGGTTGCACGCTGACCTGTTCCTTCTGCCATACCGGCACGCAGAAACTGGTCCGCAACCTGACAGCGGGCGAGATTGTCGGGCAGGTGATGCTGGCGCGCGACGATCTGGGCGAGTGGCCGAAACCGGGCGAACCCAAGGAGGAAACCCCCCTTGTCAGCAATGTCGTGTTGATGGGCATGGGCGAGCCGCTTTACAATTTCGA
>CALLZQ010000484.1 GCA_937858255.1 uncultured Tabrizicola sp. | reverse complement strand
GCGCCGGGGGAAAAGGTGGCCGTTGCCACGATGGCGACCGCCGTGCCCGATACCGCCAGCCTGCAAAAAGGGGCAGATGGCCAGATCCGCCAGCCGGACGATGCCTTGCCGCCGCCTGACGGGCAGGCCCGGGTGCTGCAAGGGGTTCTCGAAGGCTCGAATGTCAATGCCACAGAAGAGCTGATCGCCTCAATCGACCTGCAACGCAGTTTCGAGGTCAATCTGCGGATGATCTCGACGGCCAAGGAACTGGACGAGGCCGGGGCGCGTCTGTTGCGCATGGCCGAAGGCTAAGGCCGGGCGCGATCTGGCACGGCTCTTGCAGCCTTTCCCTGAAACCGGAAAGCCAGGGAGAGGCGCCCGATGTCCACCAATGCCATGCACGTCGCCAAGACGGGTCTCGATGCCCAGCAGACCCGGATGCAGGTGATCTCGAACAACCTTGCCAACGTCAATACCACCGGGTTCAAGCGCGACCGCGCCAGTTTCGAGACCTTGTTGTATCAGACGGTGCGCCCCGCAGGCGCGCAGACCAGCGAGGCGACCGAGACCACGTCGTCTTTCGCCGTCGGCACCGGGGTGCGGGTTCTGACCACGGAAAAGGCCTTTACCCAAGGCGCCTTGGTCACGACGGACAACGCGCTCGACATGGCGATTGACGGGCCGGGCTTTTTTCAGGTGCTGCTGCCCGACGGGCGGATGGGCTACAGCCGCGACGGTTCCTTCTCGATGAATGCCGAGGGCACGCTGACCACCGGCGCGGGCTATATCGTTCAGCCGGAAATGGCGATCCCCGCGGGCGCGCTGGAAATTGCCGTGTCTGGTGACGGGATCGTCTCGGTCCAGATGCCCGGCGAGGTCGGGATGCAAGAGGTCGGTCAATTGCAACTGGCCTCTTTCGTCAACCCGCGCGGCCTTGATCCCATTGGCGAGAATTTCCTTGTCGAGACCCAGGCCAGCGGCCCGCCCGCGGTGGCGGCACCGCAGACCGATGGCATGGGCAAGATGATGCAGGGCGCGCTTGAAGCCTCGAATGTCAATGTCGTGCAAGAGCTGGTCGAGATGATCGAGACCCAGCGGGCCTATGAGGTCAATTCCAAATCCATCTCGGCCTCGGACGAGATGATGCGCTTCCTCTCCAACAAGCTCTGATAGGCCCCTGCCATGCTGCGTCACTTGCCCGCGATGTTCCTTATTCCCACCCTCTCGGCCTGCGCTACGCAGATCGAAGAGAAGATTTCCGAAGATTATGCACCGGTCTACCCGGTCGAAATGATCGAGCCGACCGGCGCCCTGCCTTCGGGCGGGATCTACACCGCCTCTTCCGCCGGCCTGTTTGCCAGCGACCGCCGCGCCTCGCGCGTGGGCGACATTCTGACGGTGCAGTTCACCGAACGCTTCAGCGCCTCAAAGTCGCAATCGGCCAGTGGTGAGCGGTCGAATTCCTTTGAGATGGACTTGCCCAATGTGCTGACCGGCGGCTTTGACGACGGGCAGTTGACCAATGGCACCGATCAGTCGTTCTCGGGTAAGGGCGCCGCGCAGCAGTCGAATTCGCTGACCGGTCTGATGTCGGTTTCCGTGGTGCGGATCATGCCGGGCGGCATGCTGGAGATCATGGGCCAAAAGCGGCTGACCCTGAACAACGGCCGTGAATATGTGCGCCTGACGGGTGTTGTGCGCCCCGAGGATATTGGCCCCGATAACGTGGTGCGGTCTGACCGGATCGCCCATGCCGATATTCAATATGTCGGCGCGGGGGACACCCATGACACCGCCAAGCCCGGCTGGCTGCGCCGCGGGCTGTCCGTCATCTCTCCGCTCTAGGCAAAGGCAGGTACTCATATGTCCCGGATCTTCTGGCCCTTTCTCGCGTGGATTTTCCTGTCACTGCCCGGCCCGGTGCTGGCGGACCGGCTGAAAGACATGACCTCGGTCGCCGGGGTGCGGTCGAACCCGCTGGTGGGCTATGGGGTCGTTGTCGGCCTGTCAGGGACGGGCGACGGCAATTCGGGCCTGACGCTGCAATCACTGGAAAGCCTGATCTCGCGCCTTGGCCTGTCGGTCGATGCGCGTGACCTGAATGCCAAGAATGCGGCGGCGGTAATGGTGACGGCCGAGCTGCGTCCCTTCGTCAAGACCGGCCAGCAGATCGACATCACCGTCTCGACAGTCGGGCAGGCCAAATCGCTGAAGGGCGGCACGCTACTGATGACCCCCCTGATGGGTGCAGATGGTGAGGTCTATGCCATCGGTCAGGGCAATCTGGTGGTCGGTGGTCTGGGGGTTGAGGGCAAGGACGGCTCGTCCCTGACCGTCAATATCCCGACCGTGGGCCGCATCCCCGGCGGCGCCATGGTCGAGCGGATGGTGGAAACCCCCTTCCTCGACAGCGAATACCTGATCCTGAACCTGCATCGCGGCGATTTCACCACAGCCGCGCTGGTGGCCGAGGAAATCGACAAGACCTTTGGCGGCGGCGTGGCGACGGCGCTGGACGGCACCTCGATCCGGGTGCGGGCGCCGGCCGATCCGGGGCAACGCGTCAGCTTCATGGGCCTTTTGGAGAATATCGAGGTGACGCCCGATGCCCCGCCGGCGCAGGTGGTGATCAACTCGCGTACCGGAACAGTGGTGATTGGCGGTAATGTGCGGGTGACACCGGCGGCGGTCACGCATGGTTCGCTGACGGTCAGCGTGACCGAGGATCTGAATGTCGATCAGGGGGCCACGGTCGTGGCCGGCAATGGTGCGACTGTGGTGGCGCCCGCCGATCCTGTTGTAACGCCTGACAGTCAGATTGCAGCGCAGCAAGACCCTGCCCGCGCCTTTGTCTTTGATCCGGGTGTCAGCCTGTCCTCGCTGGTCGATGCGATCAATGCGGTCGGTGCCTCGCCCTCGGATCTGGTCGCCATTCTGGAGGCACTGCGGCAGGCCGGTGCCCTGCGCGCCGAACTGGTGGTGATCTGAGATGAAGATCGACGCCGCCCCCCTCGCTCTGAACCCGGCCCAAGGTGGGCCAGAGGCCGCCAGGCAGTTGCGTCAGGCCGCCGAAGGGTTTGAGGCGCTGTTCCTCGATCAGCTCATGAAGGCCGCGCGGCAAAACTCTCTGGGCGAGGATCTGATGGGGTCGAGTGCGGTCGATTCCACCCGCGCCATGCTGGATACCGAAATCAGCCGCCTTGCCTCGGGCCGGGCGGGCCTTGGCATTGCCGATGCGGTCGAGCGGCAGTTCCGCCCGATCCTGGACCGGATGGGGTAAGGGCGCATGTCCTCGCTGATCGACATTGCCCGCAGTGGCGTGATGGCCTACCGCACCGCGCTCTCGGTCACGACCGAGAATGTCGCCAATGCCAATACCGAAGGCTATTTGCGGCGAGAGGCGGTGCTGGCGGTGCGCCCCGGTGCCTCGATGACACCCGACTCGGCGGCAACATTGGGCGGTGGTGTCAGCATCAGCGAGGTGCGTCGGGCCTTTGACGGGCTGACGGCGCAGCGGTTGTGGGCCAGCGAAAGCACGCGGGGTGCGGCGCAGATGCAGGCGACGGCGGGACAGGCGCTGGAGCAGCAATTGTCGCAAGGGGCCGAGGGTCTTGGCGCAGCCATGACGGAATTCTTTGACGGCATGAACGATCTGGCCAGTCAGCCCGGCGATCTGGGTCTGCGGCGGATCGTGATGCAAAAGGCAGGCTCACTTGCCGCCAGCTTTGCCGAAACCGGGCAGGGGTTGCGCGTTCTGCGCCAAGAGGCTCTGGCCACCCTGCGGCTTGCCACCGACAAGGTCAGCGCCCTGTTGGGCGATCTGGTTGCAACCAACCGCAAGATGGTTGCGGTGCAGACTCCGGCGGGGGCCGAGAACGGCTTGCTCGACCATCGCGATGCCCTTCTGACATCGCTTTCGGCCGAAATCGGCATTTCGGTTTCACTCGATGCCCGTGGGCAGGCCATGGTGCGGCTGGGCAGTGCCGGGGGGACAGTGCTGGTCGATGAAAGCGGGGCCGCGCGTCTGGAACTGGCGGGGGAAGAGCCGCCGCAATTCACA
>CALLZQ010000483.1 GCA_937858255.1 uncultured Tabrizicola sp. | reverse complement strand
CCAGGCCGAAGCCGCCGGGGCGCCCGTTGTGGTGGGGGTGGGGGATGGCCGCGGAGCTGCCCTTAAAACCCCCCGCCACGACAGCAACGAACAGCACCACCGACAGGGCCAGCGTTGCCAGCCAGCCAAACGCGCTGCGCCAGATCCCGCCCCGCTTCAATGGCAGGGCCAGCACGACCGCCGCCGGCAGAACACCGTAGATCAGCATATGCCCGATAAAGGACGGGGTGATCAGATGGCGCGCCTCATTCCCGGTGGTGGTCAGCGCATTGTGGATCATGTCGCGGTCGATCACCGCCCCCAGCTCGTCAAGATAGTAAGAGGCGGTCGCCCCCAGCAGCAGCGCAAAGATCAGCCCCGGCTTTTCCAGACGCGGCGGCGAGACCAGCGTAAGGGCAAAAACCGTCAGGCAGGCAGCGGCGAGGGCATAGTGGATCAGCATCAGCGGGCTGTCGCCAAGCGCGGCAACAATGCGCTGCCAGAAGGTCGCGTTCAGCGCCACCGCCGCAAAAACCGCAACCAAGAGGCGCAGGGTCAGGGGACCGATGGCAGGAAGCAAAGCGCGCCGATTAGGCTGCGGGGTCGTCAGGGGGGATTGCGGCACGATGGGTTCCGGTCTTTCGCGGTCTGGGCGTTGCGCGGGATCACGCTCGCCCTGATGGCCTTTACGGCTCTTGCGGGGCTTAGCCTCTGGCCCTTTCTGCGGCAAGCGGGGCGCCATAAGCGGCTGCTTATATGGCCCATTGTCGGGGTTTGCCGGGTCAGGACGGGCAAAAAGCGGCAGGTTGTGGCCCCCTCTGTTCGTCCCCGAACAGAAACTGTTCGCTTTGCTGCAATTGCGCACCGTCGCTGCTTTGGCGATGTTCGGCGCCGTCAGGTCGCCCCGTCGGGCCGCCACAGATGGAGATTGCCATGTTCACATCCCGTTCGACTGCCTATCTGCCCGCTCTCGCCCTGATGGGCGGCATCGCCCTTGCCGGCCCTGCGGCCGCCGAGGCGCAGAAATATCTGCTCGACGCCAGCCACAGCCAGATCGTGTTTAGCTACAATCACCTTGGCTATTCGACGACGACCGGGATGTTCTCGGGCTTTGAGGGCGAGATCCAGTTCGATCAGGAAAACCCCGCCGCCTCGTCGGTGACGGTGGCTTTCCCGGTCCGCACCATGCTGACCGGTTGGCAAGAGCGTTTTGACCATTTCATGAGCCCCGATTTCTTTGGTGCCACCGAGGAAGAGATGGTCACCTTCACCTCGACCGCCATTGAGGTGACGGGCGAAAAGACTGCCCGCATCACCGGCGATCTGACGCTGAACGACGTGACCAAATCCGTCGTCCTCGACGCCGTGCTGAATCAGGTGGGTGATCACCCGATGGCGGGCAAGCCTTGGGCCGGGTTCTCGGCGACGACCACGCTGTACCGGTCGGAGTTCAACCTCGGCATGTTCGCGCCCTATGTTTCGGATGAGGTGCAGGTGCAGATCTCGGTCGAGGCGATGAAGGCCGAATAAGCCTTCTTCCTTCGCCGGAATAAAGGCCGCCAGAGCGATCTGGCGGCCTTTGCTTTTCCCCGCCTCAGCCCTGCCGGTCGGCGGTCAGCTCGACCAGCACCCGGACGGAAAAGCCGACGCTCGATTCATCTGGATAAGCCGCGCCCATGCCAAAGCTGCGGCGGTCGCGCGTGTCCGCTCCCTGCAATTTTGCGCTGTCGCCCTCGCGCGTCAGGGTAAAGGGCAGCGAGACCGGCACCTCGGTCCCGCGCAACGACAACGTCCCTTCGGCCGCGTAATTGCCGCCATCGGCGACGATCGTGGCGTCGAAGACCGCCTGGGGAAAAGCCGCGACATTGAAGAAGTCATTGCCCTTGGCCTGATCGCTGACAGAGCCCAGCGTCAGCGAGGCGGTGTCGATGGTCACACGCACCTGGCCCAGCGGCGCCTCGGCCCGGTCAGGGTCAAAGCGGATCTCGGCCGTCCAGCCGGCAAAGCCGCCGCTGATCTCTTGCCCCATTTGCAGGACGCGCAGGCCCAGCGTGCCCTCACGCACCTGCCAGAGCGGCAGGTCGCTTTCAACTGTCGTGGCAGGCGCGGGCGCTGGGGCGACGGGGCTGGCGGCTGCCCGGGCCGTGGGCGGTTCTTCGGCCGGGGGCAACAACGGGGCCCGCCCCCGGGAAGGGCAGAGCAGCGCCCGCGGTGCGCCCGGCGGCAGCGCCGAGCCTTGCGGGACCACAATCGAGCGCGGCGCGATCTCGCCGCGCGTCATCCGCCGCAGTGTGGCGTCGCGGTCGATCAGATGATGTTTCAGCGCGCCGAGGATATGCAGCAGGATGGCCACGCCCAACAGCTTGGTAAACAGCCAGTGCAGCCCGGCGGCGCTGGCGGCCAGCCCTTCCGATTTGGGAACAAAGGGCAGATCCTGTCCAAAGGGCCAGAGGATCGGGGCAAAGCCGGTGACAGCGGCATGATGGATCCAGCCGGTCAGCGGCACGGCCAGCATCGAGAGATAGAGCAGCCAGTGAACGAGATTGGCCAGAAACAGCTCGGCGCGCCGCTCGGGATGCAGCGGCACCGGATGCGGGCTGCCAAGCGCCCAGAGGATGCGCGCAACCGCCACCAGAAAAGCCATGACCCCCAGGGTCTTGTGCAGCGAAAACACCTGCGCCTTCCAGGCCAGGGCCTCGGAGGTATCAAAGGGCAGGTCATTGGCGTAAAGCCCCAGCGGAAAGGCGGTCAGGATCAACAGGGCGGTCAGCCAGTGGAACAGCCGGGTGACCCAGCCGAACTGTTGCAGGGTGCTGCGGGCAGACATGGAATACTCCGGTTCGCGACAGATTTCGCCCCAGACTAGCAGCATGGCGCGGCGGCTGCATGGATACTGGCCGCACAGGGGCTGTGCGAAGGGGGCTGTGCAATGGGGCTGGCGCCGCGGACATTGCCAATAAAGGGGCAGCGGCGGTCTGCGATTGCACTGAACGCCCCCCCGCGCTATGCGGAAAGCTGATGAAATCAAGGGGAGAGGGGCATGACCCGCGCATTCGTGTTTCCCGGGCAGGGCGCCCAGACCATTGGCATGGGCCGCGCGCTGGCCGAGGCCTATCCGGCCGCGCAGGCGGTGTTTGACGAGGTGGACGAGGCCTTGGGCGAAAAGCTCTCGGCCTTGATCTGGGAGGGGGATATTGCCGAACTCACCCTGACCCAGAATGCCCAGCCGGCGTTGATGGCGACCTCGATCGCGGCGTTGCGCGCGCTGGAGGCCGAGGGGCTGGGAATGGATCACTGCCAGTTTGTCGCCGGGCATTCGCTGGGCGAATATTCGGCGCTTTGCGCGGCTGGGGCACTCAGCCTGTCGGACACGGCGCGGTTGCTGCGCATTCGCGGGCAGGCGATGCAAGAGGCAGTGCCGGTGGGTGTCGGCGCGATGGCGGCGATTCTGGGCCTCGATTTCGACACCGTGGCAGCACTGGCCGCTGAGGCGGCAGGAGATGAGGTCTGCCAGGCCGCCAATGACAATGATCCCGCACAGGTGGTGATCTCGGGTCACAAGGCGGCGGTGGAACGGGCGATGGCACTGGCCAAGGAGCGGGGCGCCAAGCGGGCGTTGCCGCTGCCGGTGTCGGCGCCGTTCCATTGCGCGCTGATGCAGCCCGCCGCGGCGGTGATGAGTGAGGCCTTGGCGGCGGTGGTGATCTCGAAACCCGTCTGCCCGGTGGTCGTGAACGTACGCGCCGAGGCGGTGGAAGAGCCGGACCGGTTCCGCGATCTGTTGATCGCACAGGTCACGGGATCCGTCCGCTGGCGCGAAAGCGTGCAGTGGATGGAACGGGCCGGAATCGGCGAATACTGGGAGATCGGTGCGGGCAAGGCCTTGTCGGGCATGATCAAGCGCATTGCCAGCGGGGCGGAAACCCGGGCGGTGGGGACGCCCGCGGATATTGCGGCGATGAAGGGCTGAGCGGGGCGAGGGGGGCTGTCTGCCCCCCTTGGGCTTTCGGCGGGGCCGAAAGCCCGCCCCCCGAGGATATTTAGAGACAGAAAATGGCGGCGAAGG
>CALLZQ010000482.1 GCA_937858255.1 uncultured Tabrizicola sp. | reverse complement strand
CCCCCCCCCCGGCCCCCCCCCCCCCCGCCGGCGTGGGAGGGGCGGGGGGGGGGGCTTTTTTTGCGGTGGGGCGATGGGGGGCGCGCGCCCCGCCGATGGCCGCCCCGGCAAGGGTTTTCATCGGCCCGGGCGAGATCGCGTTGACCCGCACCTTTTGCGGACCAAGGTCATTGGCCAGATAGCGCGTGGCACTTTCCAGTGCCGCCTTGGCCACGCCCATCACGTTGTAATTGGGCGAGATCTTGTTCGAGCCCTGAAAGGTCAGGGTGATCAGGCTGCCGCCATCCGGCATCATCTCGGCGGCCCGGCGGCTGACATCGATAAAGCTGAAGCATGAGATGTTCAGCGAATTGGCAAAGTTGCCGCGAGAGGTGTTGATGAACCGCCCCGTCAACTCGTTCTTGTCGGAAAAGGCGATGGCATGGATCAGAAAATCCATGGTGCCCCAGCGCTCTTTCAGCGTCGCAAAGCAGGCATCCAGACTGTCGTCATTCGTCACATCGACATCGACCAGCAGGTTTGACCCGACGCTGGCGGCCAGCGGCTCTACCCGTTTGCCAAAAGCCTCGCCCTGATAGGAAAACGCCAGTTCTGCGCCTTCATGCGCCAAGGCCCGCGCGATGCCCCAGGCGATAGAGCGTTCATTCGCGACGCCCATGACAAGCCCGCGCTTGCCCTTCATCAGTTCGGCCATGATCGCCCCCTGCGCTGCGGCCTCAGCCGCGATACTTGCTCATCACCAGCGTGGCATTGGTGCCGCCAAAGCCAAAGCTGTTGGACAGGACGCTGTCGATCTCCACCCCGTCGCGCATCGTGGTCACGATTTCAGACGGGTCCAGCGCCGGGTCCAGTGTGTTCACATTGGCCGAGGCGGCGATAAAGCCCTTGTTCATCATGATCAGCGAATAGATCGCCTCATGCACGCCGGTGGCGCCAAGGCTGTGGCCTGTCAGCGATTTGGTCGAGGCGACGGGCGGGGTGGTGCCTTTGCCGAACACGCGGCGGATCGCCTCCATCTCGGTCACATCGCCGACCGGGGTGCTGGTGCCGTGGCTGTTGATATAGTCGATCTTGCGTCCCTCGGGCAGGGTCGAGAGCGCCACGCGCATCGACCGCTCGCCGCCCTCGCCGCTGGGGGCCACCATGTCATAGCCGTCCGAGGTGGCGCCGTAGCCGGTGACTTCGCCGTAGATCTTGGCGCCGCGGGCAAGGGCGTGGTTCAACTCTTCCAGCACCACAACCCC
>CALLZQ010000481.1 GCA_937858255.1 uncultured Tabrizicola sp. | reverse complement strand
GACGATGCTCGGCCTCGTGGATCACCCGGTCGAGGTGGCGGCGCATGGTGCGGGCACGCCCGCGCAGGCCGCGCAGATCATCCAGATCCATCTGCCCCGCCTGTTCGGCAAGTTGGCCCCAGCGCCGCTGGACCCGCTTTTGCAGATATCTGTCGACTCTGTCGCTCAGCCAGCCCGCCATTTCCGTAACCGCACCTGTCCCCGACGCCCGCCCATTGTCCACGAAGGGGAAACGAATCCTTTATTGCCGCAAAAGCCCTAATATTCCACCCCTTTAGCTGGGGCGGACGATCAGCTTGCCGGCTGGCTTGCAGCTTCCGTGCCGCGCCACGCGCCTTAGCGGGGGGCGTTGGCCCGCCACAATGCCCTTGCCCCGTCCTGCACCAGCTTGCGCCCTGCCTCGGGTTCAAGCCCGGGGCCGATGGCGCTGATCGAGACGAGGTGCCCGGCCACCGGAATCATGCCGCGCCAATAGGTCCCGGCCTGCCGGTCCTCAAGCAACACCAGGAAAACCCTGTCATCCGACAGCGCTTTGCGGATCCGCAGATCGCTGGCCCTGCCGCTGCGGCTGAGCGAGGCGCGCCCTTGATCCGAGGTCAGAAAGGCTGCCATCCCCGAGCCGCCGCCCGACATGGCCGCCCCGCTGCCCGCAGCGCCGATTGCGACCGAAAGTACCGCCGGCGTCGCCTCGCTTTCGGCGGCGCATCGCCCCAAAAGCACCACCGCCGCCCCCCCGGATTCGCGCAAACTGGCGGTATCGGGGCAATACCCTGACGGGCCGACAACGCGCACCGCCCCTTCCAGCACCGGCAGCGGCTCGGCGCTGGGGGTCAGGAAGGGCAGATCCGGCAGAACCGCAACCGGCTGACAGCCCGCCATCAGCAGGGCAAAGGCGGCCATCAGCGACAACCGAAGGCACAAGCTCTGTCGTCTCACACCTGCCGCTCCCATTTTTCCTCCGCCAGTCTTGCCGCTTGCCTTTTCGCCATGGGTAAGCCGCCTGTCCCTGCCAGACAAGCCGGGATCGTATGGCCCGAAGGCGATCTGCCCCGCACGGGGTCTTTCGCTTTCGCTGGGCCTCGGCTAGCCTCTGGCCCGCAGATCGACGGAGGCTGAAGCGCCATGACAGAGATGACGGCAGCGACGGCCGAGGGGCCACGTCAGGCCCAATCCCTGCCGCGGCCCCGGCTGATCGCCCTCGATCTGGCGCGCAGCTTTGCGCTGCTGTGCATGGCGATCTTTCATCTGGCCTATGATCTGATGGCCTTGGGCATCGCCCCGGCGGGTCTGGTCTTTTCGGGGGGCTGGCCATGGTTCGCGCGGGCCATCGCCTCCAGCTTTCTGCTTATGGCGGGACTGTCGCTCTGGCTGGCGCAGGGGCAGGGAATCCGCTGGCCCGCATTCTGGCGGCGTTTCGCTGTCCTGGCCGGCGCTGCCGCGCTTGTCAGCCTTGTGACCTATTACCAGATGCCTTCGGCCTATGTGCGATTTGGTATCCTGCACATGATCGCCGCCGGCAGCCTGATCGGACTGGTGTTCCTGCGCCTGCCTCTGGCGGTTGTGCTGGGGGCGGCTGTGGCGGCCTTTGTCGCGCCGCGCCTTTTGTCAACCGGCGCCTTTGACCATCCGGGCCTGTTGTGGCTGGGCCTGCAAAGCGCGGTCCCGCCGATGATGGATTATGAACCGGTTTTGCCATGGCTGTGCCCGGTGCTGCTGGGCATCGCCGCGGGGCGGGTGCTGGGCCGCGCGGGTGTTTGGCCGAGGCTGGCGGCATGGCAGCCGGGCCGCGTCTTGCGCGCACTGGCCTGGCCCGGGCGTCACAGCCTGATCATTTATCTTATCCACCAGCCCCTGCTGATCGGGGCCATCAATCTGTGGCTGATGTTGCGGGACGGGGGACAGTGATGACCGGATTGCCCGATGTGCCGGATCTCTACGCAGCGCTGCGCCAGTCGGGCACGGCGCCCGAGGGCCTTGAGGCCCTGATCGCCGCCAGCCCGCCAGCGGTACAGACCCGGCTGGCAACCATCGACCGGGGGTTGATGCGGGCGATCCTGCGGGCGGGTCAGGGTCTTCCGCCCGTCGAGACTGGCCCGGCCATTATCCGCGCCCTGCATGCCGCCACCCCCGCATTGCTGTTTGACCCCGCGTTGCTGGCCGGCCCGGTGATCGCCCTGCCGACACGGGGAGAACGCCCCGAGATGCCAGCCTTTTCCGACCCGGCCTTCGACGCCTGGTTCACCGCCACCGGGGCCAGCCATGGCATCGGCCTTTATGGTGAGGACAGGCGCGTCTATGCCTCGGCGCAGTTTGCCGACAGCGCCAGCCCCGAGCGGCGCACGATCCACCTTGGCCTTGATGTGTTCGCCCCCGCCGGAACCCCGGTCTATGCCCCCTTTGCCGGGCGGGTGCATTTGCTGACCTATAATGCCGATCCGCTGGATTACGGCCATACGCTGATCCTGCGGCATGATCTGGGCGGCTGCGCGTTCTTTACCCTTTACGGCCATCTGGGTGCCAGTTTGCCGCGCCTCCTGGCCCCTGGGGCCGAAGTGGCGGCGGGCCAGCATATCGCCGATCTGGGCGATTGGCCGGAAAACGGCGGCTGGGCGCCGCATCTGCATTTCCAGATCGTCACTGACATGCTGGAGCAGACGGGCAATTTCTTTGGCGTCGGCCATCGGAGCCTTTGGGATGTCTGGCAGTCGATCAGCCCCGCCCCCAATCTGACCCGGCGCCTGCCCGCCACGGCCTTTGCCCTCTGACTGCCTCCGGGCCCTCCTGC
>CALLZQ010000480.1 GCA_937858255.1 uncultured Tabrizicola sp. | reverse complement strand
CGCCTATGACGTGCGCACCCCGGGGCCAGAGGCACCGGCGCGGGCGCTGTCTGGTGGGAACCTGCAAAAGTTCCTGATGGGGCGCGAGTTGATGCAGGGCGCTTCGGTCATCGTCATCAATCAGCCGACGTGGGGCGTCGATGCCGCCGCGGCGGCAGCGATCCGGCAGTCAATCCTCGACCGCGCCGCCGAGGGGGCGGCGGTCATCGTCATCAGTCAGGATCTGGACGAGTTGCTGGAGATTTCCGACAGTTTCGCCGTGTTGAACGAGGGGCGACTGACGAAACCGCGCCCGACGGTGGGGCTGACGATGGAGGAGATCGGGCTGATGATGGGCGGCGCTCATGGCATGGAAGAGGCGCATCATGGCCGCTGATACCCCGATCTGCGTCCCAACACGGCAGGAGGCGACCCGGTGCTGAGATTTGAAAAACGCCCTGCGCCCAGCCGGTTCTGGCAATATGCGACACCGCCGGTGGCGGTGCTGCTGACGATGATCGTCGGCGGCATCCTGTTTGCCGCCATGGGCAAGAACCCGTTCGAGGTGATCCGCACCATCTTTTGGGATCCGGTCTTTGGCGAGTTCGCCTTTTACCTGCGCGGGCAGCTCTTGGTAAAGGCGGGGCCGCTGATCCTGATCGCCATCGGCCTTGCCCTGGGCTTTCGCGCCGGCATTTGGAACATTGGCGCTGAAGGCCAGTATATCATGGGCGCCGTGGTCGGCGCCGCTGTCGGACTGGCAGTCTATCCGACGGAAAACCGGCTGATTTTCCCCCTGATGGTGGTTGCCGGGGCCTTTGGCGGCTGGGCCTGGGCGATGATCCCGGCGCTGTTGAAAACCCGGTTCAACACCAATGAAATCCTCGTCTCGCTGATGCTGGTCTATGTGGCCGAGACCATTCTGGCCAAGGCCGCGACCGGTTTCCTCAAGAACCCCGAGGGAATGGGCTTTCCCGGCAGTCGCAATTTCTCCAGCTATCCGGCGGCGCAGAATGCCGAGTTGATTGCCGGATCGGGCCTGCATTGGGGGGGCGTGGCCTCACTGGTGACGGCGGTGCTGGCCTATATCCTGCTGACGCGGCACCAGATCGGCTATCAGATCCGGCTGGCGGGGCAGGGACCGCGCGCGGGGCGGTGTCATGGGGGCGGCCCCGGGCG
>CALLZQ010000479.1 GCA_937858255.1 uncultured Tabrizicola sp. | reverse complement strand
GGCGATCTGGGCAGTGGCGCTGCTGTTGTCGCTGGCGCTGTGGCTCTGGGGTGCGGCGCTGTTGCCTGCGGCCTTCGATTACCCGAAGGGTTGGCGCATTCCGGCGGCGCGCTGGATCGGCGGCGCGATTACCTGGTTGGTGAAAGAGGCGGCGATTGGCCCGCTGGCCTTTTCCGACATCACGCGCGCCATCGCGGCGGCAGTCGATCTGCCCTATCGCGCGGCGCTGGCGTTGCTGGCCGACGGGGTGCAACGGCAAGAGGCAGGGCAGACGCTGCAACTTGTTCCCGCGCTGCCTTGGGTGGCCGTGATTGCGGTGATGGCGCTGGCCGGCCTTTGGACCGGGGGGGCGGGGCTGGCACTGCTGATGGCCGGCTGTTTCGGCTTTGTCGCCGTGTTTGGCCAGTGGCATTCGGCGATGGTCACGCTGGCCTCCATCGTGGTCGCCGTGCCGCTGGGGGTGCTTGGCGGGCTGTTTCTGGGCATCCTCGCCTGGCGCAAGCCTTGGGTCGAGCGGGCGCTGCGGCCCCTGCTCGACCTGATGCAGACCATGCCGGTCTTTGCCTATCTGGTGCCGATCCTGATCTTGTTTGGCTTTGGCCCCACGGCGGCAGTGATCGCCACCTTGATTTATGCCACGCCGCCAATGACCCGGATCACCATGCTGGCCCTGCAACGTGTGCCGGATGAGACGCGCGATCTGGCGCGGATGGTCGGTTGTTCCGACCGCCAGACGCTGTGGAAGGTTCTGGTCCCCAGCGCGCGTGAGCCGCTGATGGTGGGCGTCAATCAGGTGATCATGCTGTCGCTGAACATGGTGATCATCGCCTCGATGATCGGGGCGGGCGGTCTGGGGTTTGACGTGCTGAACGCGCTGCGCCGGCTGGATTTCGGCGCGGGGCTGGAGGCGGGCTTTGCCATCGTCGCGCTGGCCATCGCGCTGGACCGCCTGTCACAGGCCATTGCGCATCGCAGCACCGGCGCCGAGCCGCAGGGGCCTTGGACCCGCCGCCATCCCTATCTGACGACGGCGATTGCCGTGATCGCCTTGGCCAGTGGGCTGGGTCTGATCCTGCCAGCGGTGCAAAACTACCCCGAGGGCGCGCAGCTTTCGACCAGTGCCTTTTGGGCGGCGGCGGTCGCGTGGATCAACGTCACCTTTTTCGACACGCTGGAGGCGATCAAGAACTTTTTCCTGCTCTGGCTTCTGGTGCCGTTAAAGCGCTTTCTCCTCAGCCTGCCATGGCTGGCGGTGGTCGGCCTGCTGGGGCTGGCCGGCTGGCGGCTGGGCGGCTGGCGGCTGGCGGCGCTTTGCGCGGGACTGTCGTTCCTGATCGCCGCGACGGGGCAATGGGAAAAGGCGATGATCACCGTCTATCTTTGCGGGATTTCCGTGATGGTCGCCATGGCGATTGGCCTGCCCATCGGCATCTGGGCGGCCGAGCGCGAGCGGTGGTGGACCGTGACCCGGGCGGTGATCGACACGCTGCAAACCCTGCCGAGCTTTGTCTACCTCATGCCGATCGTCATGCTGTTCCGGGTGGGGGACTTCACCGCGATGATCGCGGTGGTGGCCTATGCGGTGGTGGCGGCGATCCGCTACACGGTGCTGGGGCTGCAAGGGGTTGACCCCCGCCTGATCGAGGCGGGGCGGGCCATGGGCTGCACACCTTGGCAGATCCTGACCCGCATCCGCCTGCGGCTGGCTCTGCCCGAGATCCTGCTGGGCCTGAACCAGACCATCATGTTCGCCCTGTCGATGCTGGTGATCACCGCCCTCGTCGGCACACGCGATCTGGGGCAGGATGTCTATATCGCCCTGACCAAGGCCAATCCGGGCAATGGGCTGGTGGCCGGCCTTGCCATCGCCTTTATCGCCATCATCGCCGACCGCCTGCTGGCAGCGGTGGCGCGCAAGCAGCGGGAAAAGCTGGGACTGGGGGGTGCGCATGGTGCCTGATCACATCCGCGCCCTGCCCTGCTGGCAGGGGGAGATCACTGCCACCCCGTTGGAAGGGGGCCTCTCGAACGAGAGCTGGAAGGTCACGGATGCGCGGGGCGTGCATGTGGTCCGCTTTGGCCGCGACTTCCCCTTTCACCATGTCGACCGCGCGCGCGAGGTGATGACCGCCCGCGCCGCCCATGCCGCAGGCTTTGGCCCCGAGGTGGAATATGCCGCCCCGGGGGTGTCGGTGGTGGCTTTTGTCCCCTCGCGCACATGGGCTGCCGCAGATATTTGCACCGCGCCGGATCGGGTGGGCACGCTGTTGCGGCGGTTTCACGATGAAATGCCGGCCCAGATCTCTGGCGCGGCCTTCCTGTTCTGGCCGTTCCACGTCATCCGCGACTATGCCCGCACGATTGCCGCCGGGGGCAGCGCCTTTGCTGCCGGGTTGCCCGCGCATCTGGATCTGGCCCAGCGGCTTGAACAGGCGCAGGTGCCGATGCCCATCGTCTTTGGCCATCACGACCTGCTGCCGGCGAATTTCCTTGATGATGGGCGGCGGCTCTGGCTGATCGACTATGAATATGCGGGCTTTGGCACGGCGATGTTCGACCTTGCCGGGGCCGCCTCTAACGCAGGCATGGCGCCCGAGGAAACCGAGGCGCTACTGCTGGCCTATTTCGGCACACCCCCCGGCCCCGATTTCCGCCGCGCCTTTGACGCGATGCAATGCGCCAGCCTCTTGCGCGAGGCGATGTGGGCCATGGTCTCGGATCTGCATCTGGCAGCCCCCGGCGCCAATTACGCCGCCTATGCCCGCGAAAACCTGCAAAAGCTGGCCGAAAGCCTAAGCCACTTCACCAAAACCCATGGGACGCCCTGACATGACCCTGCCCAGCCACGCCCAAGTGATCGTCATCGGCGGCGGCATCATCGGATGCTCGACCGCCTATCACCTTGCCCGCGATCACAAGGCAGATGTGCTGCTGTTGGAACAGGGCAAGATCACCTCGGGCAGTACTTGGCACGCGGCGGGGCTGGTCGGGCAGTTGCGCTCTTCGGCCAGCATTACCAAGGTGCTGAAATATTCGGTCGATCTGTATAAGGGGCTGGCCGCCGAAACCGGTCTTGATACCGGCTGGAAGATGACGGGCTGTCTGCGGCTGGCCACCAATCCCGACCGCTGGACCGAGTTCAAGCGGCTGGCCACCACCGCCCGCAGCTTTGGCATGGAGATGGAGCTGATCTCTCCGGCCGAGGTCAAGCGGATGTGGCCCCTGATGGATGTCTCGGATCTGATCGGCGCAAGCTGGCTGCCGACCGACGGGCAGGCCAGCCCCTCGGACATCACCCAGAGCCTCGCCAAGGGCGCGCGGATGCATGGCGCCCGGATTGTCGAGGGGGTCGAAGTCACCGGCTTTGTGATGGAGGGGCGGCGCATTACCCATGTGCAGACCAC
>CALLZQ010000478.1 GCA_937858255.1 uncultured Tabrizicola sp. | reverse complement strand
CCCCATCGCCCGCAGGATACGCGCCGCCAGCCCGGCCTGATCGGCCACCGCCACCTCGGTCGCACAGACCGGGGCCGGGCTGGCCTTGGCCGGTTGCCCCCCCAGCGAGAGGGCATCCTTGACCAGCTTGCCGGCATAGAACGGCCCGCCCGCCTCGATAAAGGCAAAGGAAGAGACTGCCGCCTGCCGGAACCGCCCCCAGGCCCGCAAGGCCCGCGCCGAAATCCGCTGCGCCTCATCCTCGGGCGCGGTCAGGCCCGCATGGCTGTGCAGGGCGGGCGTCAACAGCGCCGGCAGATGTGCCTCTTGCTGCACCGACCCCGCGGCCCGATGCGCTACCGGCAGGCCGAAAAACCCGGCAAAGCCCAGCGTCTCGATCCCCGAATCCTGCGCCTCTAACGCCCGCCGCAGAACTTCTGACCGGACGTCGATACAAAACGCCGCCTGCAAGACCGGTCTGGCCGCCACAACCGCCGAAGGGTCCACGTGGGCCTGACGCAGTTCTGCCGCCAGCCGCCGCTGATAGGACCGCTCGGCCGCCTCTTGCAACACCGCGTCGATCACCAGATCGGCCGAGGGCGCCAAGGGGGCGGCATGGGCGGCCACAACCTTGGCCCAAGGTCCGGCCAACCCCGGATCCGCCGCCAGAAGTGCCTCTTCCCAGATCAGCCGGATCGCCAGCAGATCGGCCAGTGTGCTGTCGGTGCCGCCCTTCAACTCGGCCTGAAACAACAGGCCCCGGGCCATCTGCGCCCAGCCACCCAGCGTGATCAGCAGCCGGTGAAACAGGGTCTCGGCGGCCTCTTCGGTCATCCCCAGCCGTTCGGCGGCCCGCAACACGGCCCGCTCGGCGGTATCGGGCGCCGCCGCCACATGGGCGCAAAACCCCTTTAGCCCGGCAATCTCGGGTGTCAGGTCGCGGCTGGCCCAGGCCCGCCAGGCCGCATAGGCGCCCAGTCCCGGAGCCGGCTGCCACAGGGCCTGCCCCCGGTCGAAATAGCCCGCCGCCCAGAGGCCAAGGCTGCGCTCGATCACCAGAGGCCAGTCGGTGCCGCCCCTCGCCGCCGCCAGTTCGGCCAGCGTCGGCAAAGGCGCCGCCGCCTCGGCCCGGTGGTGCAGCCGGGCCTTCAGATCGGCCAGATCCTGCGGCCTGCCCGGCGCGCGACTGGCGATCAGCGCCGCTGTCAGCGCCTCGTCATCAATCTCACCCCGTGCCACCGCCTCGGCCCGGTCGGCGCGCGAGGGAGTCAGGACGGCCCCCGCCACCCGCGCCAGCCTTGCGCCGGCCTGTGCCCACCCCTCGCCGCTTTGCCCAAGGAACGGGTTGACCGCCACGGTCGCCGCCAGCGGAAAGGCCGGCGGGATCGCGCGCACCGCCGCCTCGGCCGCCCGGACCAGACCCGAGGCCCGGGCGGGCGCAATCTGACTATGCTTGAGGAACATCGTGCTAACCCTTGATTTGCTTGGATTGTGGAAGAAGCAGGCCGCCGGTCATCCGGTCGGTCAATGTGGTCAGATACAGGCCATTGGCCAGATGCCCCCGCAGCCCCGCCGCCGCCGGGTGATGCGCCCAGAGCGGGAACAGCGTCTGCGCCAGCGCGACCAGCCCGAAGGACAGCACCGCCAGCACGATCAGCGCCCATTCCAGCGGGCCAGCCACCGGCGTCGGCGGCAGGGCCCCGCCCCACAGCGCCGCAGCCAGCCGCTGAAAGCCGAAGTAGGCCAGTGTCGCCCCGACCGAGGCGGCGGCAGTGCGCAGGCTCAGCGCCCAGGGTGCGGCCCCGGCAAGCCCCTGCGCCACCAGATAGGCGACACCAAAGACCAGCATCGTGCCCAGTGCCAGCGCTTGTGCCGATTTCTCGCCCCCCAGCGCCGCGAACAGCACCGCCATCGCTGCATAAAGCGCCAGCGCCAGCGCAAAGGCCCGCAGCACCGCCCAGAGATCGGGCACCGCCACCGGGCCGGGCCGGGCCGAGGCCGCGACCGCCGCCACCGCCCCGCCCGACGACAGGAACGCATGGGCCTTGTACAGCGCATGGGCCACGATATGCAGCAAGACCAGCGGCCAAAGCCCCAAGCCGCATTGCATCAGCATGAAACCCATCTGCGCCACGGTAGACCAGGCCAGCGCCGTCTTGACCGCGCTCTGCGTCAGCATGACCACCGCGCCGAACAGCGCTGTCAGCCCGCCCAGCATCACCAGCGCCGCCATGGCGCCGGGGCTGGCCTGCACCAGTTCCGCCATGCGCAGCAGCAGCACGCCGCCCGCGTTGATCACCCCGGCATGCAGCAGGGCCGACACCGGCGTCGGCGCCTCC
>CALLZQ010000477.1 GCA_937858255.1 uncultured Tabrizicola sp. | reverse complement strand
CCCCCAACCAGCCGACATTCGCCCGCCACAACTGGACCGAGGCAGTCAGCCGCCCGGCGTCGTCATAGACCGTGGCGCCCGTGGTGGTGAAACAGGACACCATCTCGAACCACAAATTCACCAGACTGGTATCCGGCATCACCTGGCTCATCGGCAGGCCAAAGATCACCGGCATCAGCAGATAGGCCCCGGCCAGCGAGGCAAGCTGGCTGCGGGCCACATTCTGCGGCCGCCACGAGGCCGTGGCTAGCCCGACCATCCCGGTCAGGATCAGCACCAGCACACCGGCATAGAAAAACGCCTGTGCGGTCTGGTGATCGCGCGTCAGTGAGGCATGCAGCGCCGGCACGAACATCGCCATGCCCGACAACCCCGACAGGGTCACCAGCAGCGGCGTGGTCAGCAACCGGTCGCGGACAATCGGCATCAGAAAAAGTCGATGGAGACCTGAAGCAGGCGCTCCACCTCTCGTACATCCGAGGCCATGGCAAAGAGACCGACATAATCGCCCGCTTCCAGCCGAAGATCGCCGGTGGGCTTCAGCACCTTGTCGCCCTTCATCACCGCACCGACCAAGACGCCTTCGGGGAATTCGATTTCCTTGATCTGACGGCCGGCCATCGGGCTGGTCGAGAGGATTTGGGCCTCGATCACCTCGGCCTCGGCATCGCCGATGGAGTAAATCTGGCGCACCCGGCCATGTCGGATGTGGCGCAGGATCGACGAGACGGTTGTAGCGCGCGGGTTGATATAGGCGTCGATGTCAAGCGGCCCCATCAGGGGCGCCAGCGTCGGATCGTTGACCAGCGCAATGGACATATGGCAGCCGGCTTGCTTTGCCCGCACCGCAACCAGCAGGTTGGTCTTGTCGTCATCGGTCACGGCCAAGAGCGCATCGGCCCGGTCAATCGCCGCCTCGGTCAGCATGTCCATATCCATGCCGTCACCATGCAGAACGATGGTCCGCTCCAGACTGTCGGCGGCGCGTTCCGCCACGGGCCGCGCCTTTTCGATGATCTTGGCGCGCACGCGATCGGTTCGCATCTCCAATGCGCGGGCAACGCCCAGCCCGACATTGCCGCCGCCGATGATGACGATGCGTTCCTGTTTCTTGGTCTTCTTGCCAAAGATCTCAAGCGCGCGGTTCACATCCTCGGAATGGCAAAAGACATAGATCTGATCGCCGGCAAAAAGCTGATCACCCGGCTCGGGCGCGAACAGCCGTTCTTCACGGCGCACGCCGACCACGATCACCCGCAGCGTCGGGAAAAGCTCATTGAGCTGGCGCAGCGGTGTGTTCAGGACGGGGCAATCCTCATCCAGCGCCATGCCCAGAAGCTGTGCCTTGCCCAGCATGAAACTCTCGGTGTCAAAGGTCGAGGGCGCCGCAAGTCGTTGCAGCGCCGCCTCGGCAACCTCGCGCTCGGGGCTGATCACCACGTCGATGGGCAGGTGATCGCGGCGATAAAGGTCAGAATAAATCGCGTCCAGATAGCTTTGCGCCCGCAGGCGGGCGATCTTGCGGGGGACGGAAAATACCGAATGGGCCACCTGACAGGTGACCATGTTCACCTCATCGGAATGGGTGGCGGCGATGATCAGATCGGCATCGCGCGCCCCGGCCTTTTCCAGCACATCCGGGTAAGAGGCAAAGCCGACAATCCCCTGCACGTCCAGCGTATCGGTCGCCCGGCGCACCAGATCGGGGTTGTAATCCACCACCGTCACGTCATTGCGTTCGCTGGAAAGCTGTCGGGCGATCTGCCAGCCGACCTGGCCTCCGCCGCAGATGATGACCTTCATTGCCGCCCCACTGGTCGCGCGGATGGGGTCACATCCGCAGGCTGGCCCCTTGCATCGCAGATGCCCGCGCCGGGGTCAATGGTCGCCTTCGGGGGCCCCCAGCCCCTAGGGGCGCAGCGTCAGGCCCTCCCGCCCCAGACCTGCCTCTCCTTCAATGCGCCAAGTCCCCTCCAGCCTGCCCTCGCCCGTCACACGGTAAAGACCGGTCCAGTGGCCTGCGATCACCGAACTTGCCGCAAACCAGCCCTCACCCAGCACGCAAATCCCCTCCAGCACATCGGGGGGGCTGCCAAAGTCAAAGCGGCAATCCCCCTCGGCGGC
>CALLZQ010000476.1 GCA_937858255.1 uncultured Tabrizicola sp. | reverse complement strand
CCCCCCCCCGCCCCCCCAAAAGCGGCGCCCCCGAGCCGGCCCCGCGGGGCATAACCCCCCCCCTGCAACAGCAGCGCCTGCCACATCAGCCAGGTTCCGCCATGATCAGCCCCGCGCCATAAGCGGCCCGCAGGGTGTCGGGGGTAAAATGCGTTCTCACCGGCCCCTCGGCAATCGTCTTGCGGTTCAGCAGCAGCACCCGGTCGAAATAGGCCGGCACCGTGGACAGATCATGGTGCACCGACAGGATGGTGGCGCCCGCATCGCGCAGCCCCTGCAAAACCGCCACGATTGCCGCTTCGGTCGCGGCATCCACCCCGGCAAAGGGTTCATCAAGCAGATAGAGATCGGCCCGCGACATTAGCGCCCGCGCCAGGAACACCCGCTGTTGCTGCCCGCCCGACAGCGCCCCGATCTGCCGTTGGGCGAAATCCTCCATCCCCATCCGGCGCAAGGCCTGCTGCGCCTCGGCCCGCAACCCGGGCGTCAGCCGCCCCAGCATGCCCGTACGGCGATAGGCGCCCATCAGCACCGTATCAATCACCCGGATCGGAAAGCCCCAGTCCACCGCCGCCCTTTGCGGCACATAGGCGATCCGGTCCATCACCTCGGCCACCGGGCGACCAAAGGCCGACACCTGCCCGGTCGAGGGCTCAAACCCCAGTATCGCCTTGAGAAAGGTCGATTTTCCGGCACCATTTGGCCCGACGATCGCGGTCAGGCTGCCTGCCGGCACATGGGCCGCGGCCCCGTCGAGCGCCAGCTTGCCATCATAGGCAACGGAAAGCGCGCTGACCCGCAGCGCCTCGGCAACGGGGGCCGCAGCGATCATCCGGCAAGCCCCAGCTTACCCGACCGCCCGCGTTCGGGGGCCTGCCCGCCCAAGGCGCGGGAAATGGCGGTCACATTATGATCGACCATGCCCCGCCCTGTCCCCTCATAGCTGCCATCCGGGCCCATGGCGGCGGGAAACAACTCGCCGCCAATGGCAACGCGATGACCCCGCGCCG
>CALLZQ010000475.1 GCA_937858255.1 uncultured Tabrizicola sp. | reverse complement strand
GATCGCGTTCCGACACCGGGCCGACATAGCCGACGACATGGGCAAAATCGGTATCGCGCGGATAGATGCGCGACAGCCCCACCTCGGGCGATACACCGGGCAGCGAGGGCGCATTGAGCGCCACCTTGGACAGATCTTCCCAGGTCAGCCGGTCGGCCACCGTCACCGGGGCGAAGGGCGAGGTCCGCTTCATCTCTTTCGCCGTCCGCTCCAGATCGTCGGCGGTCAACGGGATGACATGGGCCAGCTTGGCCAGCACGCGATCGACATCGCCTGCATCCTCACGCGTGATCACCACGCGGTAATTCTGCTCATTCCCGGCAATCAGCTTACCGTTGCGGTCCTGAATCAGCCCCCGCGCCGGCGGGATCAGCCGGATCGAGATACGGTTTTCCTCGGCCAAGAGCTTGAACTGATCGGCCTGCTCGACCGACAGATAGCGCATCCGCCCGCCCAGCACCGCGAACATCGCCGTCATCGCCCCACCCAACAGCAGCGCGCGACGGTGGGTCACGCGGGCGGCATCATCGGTTTCCTTGGGGCTCCGTCTCATAGGCGGCGTCCATAGCTGTCGACTTCCCCCGTCGCCGGCTTGCGCAGGTCAAAGGCAAAACGGCTGGCGCCGACGACCAAGGGGTAGCACAGGATGGACCACAAAACCTGCATCAAGGCAAAGCCCAATCCGGCCTGCGGCAGGAACGATACCGTGAACACCAACCGGTAAACCAACAGACAGCCGACCATCAGTGCCGCGACCAGCGCCCATTCGACGGTAAAGGTCAGCTCGCGCGTCAGCGCCACACGGCTGCGCACGAATTCGACGGCAATGATGACGATGGCGGTCCACAGGCCGGGGGGGCGCATCAGGATCATATCCTCCAAGAGCAGCACCCCCGCCAAGAGCCAGACCGGCAGGTAATCAGGACGCCGGGTTGCCCAGGCAAAGATCAGGCACATCAGGATATCCGGCCCCGGCCAATCCCCCGCGACCGAACCCAGCGGCAACAGCCGGGAAAACAGCAGCACCAGTGCGATGACCAGAAACAGGCCGCGATAGATCCATTGGCCACTGCGCGGCAGGTCAGCCATCGCCGCCATCCGTCTCGGATGAGGCATCGCCCTATGGCGCCGCCTCGG
>CALLZQ010000474.1 GCA_937858255.1 uncultured Tabrizicola sp. | reverse complement strand
CTTTTCTCTTTTCTTCGGAAACCTGTCCAAGAAGGTGGGCGTTTCCGGCGGCGTGCAAAGGTTCGAGCAGCCCACCCACCCGCCCCGCATCGCCGGCCTCAACCGCCTCGAGGACGGCCTCTACCCGGCGCGAATCCAGCCCCTCTTCCTCGTCCCTGTCCAGAACCTCGTCCGACATCGTCCCTCCGCCTTATTACCCGGACCTTAACGAAAGGAGTTTCGGGAAAACAGGGCAAAGGCCAAATTTACCCGCCGGTCGCGTGCCGCTAGACTGGCGCGGGCGGATCGCAAGAGGCGGATGATGAAACTACTTCTCGGGCAGGTGCTGAGTTTTACGGCCGACCCCTTTGTCGCGGGGCCAGAGGCCGCACGGCTGGATGAGGCGGTGCTGATCGACGCGGGAAAGATCATCGCCCTCGGCGGCGCGTCAGATCTGCGCGCGGCCCATCCCGGCGCCGATCTGGTCGATCACGGTCGGGCCCTGATCAGCGCGGGCTTTGTCGACGCCCATGTTCACTACCCGCAAACCGCCATCATCGCGTCATGGGGCAAGCGGCTGATTGACTGGCTGAACAGCTATACCTTTCCAGAAGAAATGCGTTTTTCGAACGCGGACTATGCCCAGACCATCGCCGACCGGTATTTCAACTTGACGCTTTCGAACGGCACGACCTCTTTCGCCAGCTACTGCACGATCCACCCGGAAAGCGTTGAGGCGATCTTTGCCGCAGCCGAGGCCCGCAATGCCCGCATCTGGGCGGGCAAGACCTGCATGGACCGCAACGCCCCCGAAGGGCTGCGCGATACCGCACAATCGGCCTATGATGCCTCGGCGCAGCTCTTGGCGAAATGGCATGGCAGGGGGCGCGGATCCTATGTGATCACACCAAGGTTTTCGCCCACCTCGACCGAGGCGCAGCTCGAGGCACTTGGCGCCCTCTGGGCAACCCATCCCGACTGTCTGATGCAGACCCATCTGTCAGAACAGACCGATGAAATCGACTGGGTGAAATCGCTCTACCCCACGGCCCGGGATTATCTCGACACCTATGAGCGGCACGGCCTTGTCGGGCGCGGCGGGCTTTACGGCCATGCGATCTGGCTGACCGAGCGTGAGAAGGACAGGTTACGTGAGGTGGATGCCAGCCTGATCCATTGCCCCACCTCGAATTGCTTTATCGGCTCGGGGTTGTTTCCCCTGATGCCGCTCAAGGCCCAGGGCCAGCGGATCGGCCTTGCGACCGATACCGGCGGAGGTTCCTCGTTTTCGATGCTGCGCACCATGGCTGCCGCCTATGAGGTCGCACAACTCACCCGCCACGCGCTGCATCCGGCGCAACTGTGGTGGCTGGCGACCCAAGGCTCTGCCCGCGCGCTCTATGCCGATCACCTGATCGGTAATCTAGCCCCGGGGATGGAGGCGGATCTGGTGGTGATCGATCTGGCATCGACCCCCGCCATCGAACAGGCTGCTGCCCGCGCCGGCGATCTGTGGCAGGCGCTGTTCCCGACCATCATGATGGGAGATGACCGCGCGATTATCGAGACCTGGGTTGCGGGCCGGTGCCTGCACCGCCGCAACGCCGCAGCTTAGTCAAAGCCAAATTCCCAGCCGTCGGGCACGAAGTCAAAGCCAAGGCCTATCTCTGTCACCTGCCGCTCGATTTCCCAGATCGAGGCGGGAGAGATCTCGATATCGGCCCGGGTCGCCACGATCAGCGTATCGCCCTCTTGGTCGCGTTCGGTCGCAAAACCCTTGGCACGCAACGCCTTTTCCGCCGCGGCCCATTTTGCGTCAGCGCCCTCGGCCAGCAGATAGATCTCGACGATCGATCGTTTGGGCAGGGTCTCTCCCTGCGCCTGCAACGCGTCAAAGGTCTCAAATGTTTCGCGCCGCTGGCCTTCGTAATCGTGCTTCATCTCAGTCCCACAGACGACGGGCGAGCGCGTTTTGACGCTCGATCACCCGGGGCAGATCTATCGTAACCACCTGCCCGCCCGCAACCACTTGTCGCCCCTCGACAAACAGATCGCGCACCCGCATCGGCCCGCACAGGATCAATGCGGCCACCGGGTCCCAAGCCCCCGCCGCCTCAATCCCCGTCACATCCCAGAGCGCCAGATCGGCACGCATGCCCGGCGCGATCCGTCCGCAATCATCGCGGCCCAGCACCTGCGCCCCCCCCAGCGTTGCGATTTCCAGTGCCTCACGCGCCGACATGGCATTGGCGCCCAGACTGACCCTTTGCAACAAGACAGTCTGCCGCGCTTCGGCCATCAGGTTTCCGGCGTCATTGCTGGCAGAACCATCGACCCCCAGCCCGACCTTGACCCCGGCATCGCGCATATGCCGGACCGGCGCAATTCCGCTGCCCAGACGGCAATTCGAACAGGGGCAATGCGCAACCCCCGTACCTGTCCGGGCAAAAAGCTCAATCTCGCGCCCATCCAGCCGCACGCAATGCGCATGCCAGACATCGGCCCCGGTCCAGCCGAGGTCTTGGGCATATTCCCCCGGGCGCAAACCGAATTTCGCCAGACTATAGGCGATATCCTCATCATTCTCGGCCAGATGGGTATGCAGCATCACCCCTTTGTCACGCGCCAGCAGCGCCGCGTCGCGCATCAATTCACGGCTGACCGAAAAGGGCGAGCAGGGGGCCAGCCCCACCCGCACCATCGCCCCCGGCGCCGGGTCGTGAAAGGCATCGACCACGCGGATCATGTCGTTCAGAATCGCGGACTCGGGTTCCACCAGCGCATCCGGCGGCAAGCCCCCCTGTGTCTCGCCGATGCTCATCGCGCCACGTGTCGGATGAAAGCGCAGGCCGATTTCTGATGCGGCATGGATGGTATCTTCCAGCCGGCTGCCGTTGGTATAGAGATAGAGGTGGTCAGAGGTCAGCGTACAGCCCGACAGCGCCAGCTCGGCCAGCCCGACCTGCGCCGAGACGAACATCTCTTCCGGGCCAAAGCGTGACCAGATCGGGTAAAGGGTCTTGAGCCAGCCGAACAGCAGCGCGTCCTGACCGCCCGGCACTGCCCGCGTCAGCGTCTGATACAGGTGATGATGGGTGTTGACGAGGCCGGGCGTCACCACGCAGCCCCGCGCCTCAACGATCCGGGCATCCGTTGCCGCAAGGCCCTGCCCCACCTCGGCGATCACCCCGTCGCAGATCAGCACATCGGCCTGTGACAGCTCGCGCCGGGCCGTGTCCATGGTGACAAGCACATCGGCGTTTCGGATCAGGATTCTGGACATGGCGGTTCCCTTGACCCCTTCGGTGGAACCGCGGGCGGACCGACAGAAGGGGGAAGGACTCGGATACCGCCGAGCCAGAGTTTAGGCACAGGGGCCCTAGCTGGCAAGCGCCCTGTCAGCCGTTCAGCAAGGCCAGCATTTCGGCATGAATCTGGGGGTTGGCCGCCGCCACGACCCGGCCACCCGCATGGCAGGGGCCGCCGGTCCAGTCGGTCACGAGGCCGCCTGCCGCCTGAATCACCGCGATCGGGGCCTGAACGTCATAGGCTTGCAAACCCGCCTCGATCACCGCGTCGATCATGCCCGCCGCGACCAGCCCATAGGCATAGCAGTCGGTGCCATAGCGCGTCAGCCGGGCCCGGGACGAGACACGGCGAAAGGCGGCGCCTTCCTCGACCGTTCCCACCTCGGGAAAGGTCGAAAACAGGATCGCTTCGGACAATGGGCGCGCAGGTCGGCAGCGCAAGCGCGCTTCGCCCGTGGGGCCAACCACGCGGGCGCGGCCAAAGCCGCCCTCGAAACGCTCACGGATATAGGGTTGGTCGATCAGCCCATAGATCGGGCCGCTGGCATCGGCGACCGAGATCAGCACACCCCAGGTCGGCGTGCCCGAGAGATAGCCGCGCGTGCCATCAATCGGGTCCAGCACCCAGGTCAGGCCCGAAGTGCCAGCCAGGCTGCCGAACTCTTCGCCCAAAATCCCGTCTTGCGGGCGACGACGCGCCAGAATGGCGCGCATCCGCTCTTCCGACAGGCGGTCGGCCACGGTCACCGGATCAAAGCGGTCGGTCTCTTTGGTCTCTGCCGCCAGATCGGTACGGCGGAAATGCGCCAGGGTCGCCTCTCGGGCGGCATCGGCCAGTTCATGCGCCGTCGAAACCAGTTCGGCGATGGTCGCGGCAGAAAGATCAGACATGTCCGGCCCCGGGCTGTTGATGAAATGCACCTTACGAGGGCGCTAACGCTGCCCCCGTCAAAGGTCAAGACATCGCTTCACTGGCGGTTTCCCCGCCAGAGATCAGGGTCAGGCGACGTCGCTCAGAACGCGGGCCAGATCGAACAACCGGCGGCGCTGCGCCTCGGGGATCGCATAGTAGGACCGGACAAGTTCCAGCGCCTCTTTATCCGCCAGAATGTCGCCCGCCGGGGCCGAGGCGGCAACGCCCTCACCCGACAGCCCTTCGAAAAAGAACGAGATCGTGACCCCAAGCGCCTCGGCAATCTCCCAAAGACGCGAAGCACTGACCCGGTTCATGCCGGTTTCGTACTTCTGAATCTGCTGGAACTTGATCCCGACCTTGTCGGCCAGTTGCTGTTGCGTCATCCCGACCATCCAGCGACGATGGCGGATGCGTTTGCCAACATGGGCATCGACAGGGTGCTTCATACCAGACTCCTTGTTACCTTCCCTAAGTACACTAAGCAACAGGTGTGCCAAAGTCGCCTGTCCCGCAACTTTCTTGCCAACCTGCGCGCCGCCACGACCAATTCTCTCCTTTCGTACAGGTCAAATTGTACGGTTGAGCAGCAATCGGGCCGTTCTCCCCATAGACGCAAAAAATGATAAGGAAACACTTAAAAAGAGTGTTGCATAATGCGTTGCAGTTCGCAATCAATTCCTGCGTCTTTTTGCATATTGCAACAGCCTTTTCATTTGCCGGCGCGGCGAGGGTGCCGTAAAAATGCTGCAATTGCGAAAGGATGGCAGATGCGCGCATGGCAGGTGGAGAGTTTCGAGGTCCCCGCACGGCTGGCCGAATGCGATATCGCCCCCCCGGCCAAGGGGCAGGCGCTGATCCGCATTCACGCTTGCGGGCTGAACTTTGCCGATCTGCTGATGGCGCGCGGCAAGTATCAGGAAATGCCGGATCTGCCCTTCGTTCCCGGCCTTGAATGCGCCGGGGTGGTCGAGGCTCTGGGGCCAGAAACCACAGGCCCGGCCCCGGGCACGCGCATTGCCTGTTATGGCGGTCAGGGCGGGCTGGCCGATTATGGCCTCTTTGATGCGGCACGGCTGATCCCCCTGCCCGATGCGATGCCCTTTGACGATGCCGCGGCTTTTCTGGTGGCCTATGGCACCTCACATCTGGCGCTGACGCATAAGGCGCGGCTGGCCGCAGGTGAGACATTGCTGGTCACGGGCGCCGCGGGCGGCGTCGGCCTGACAGCGGTCGAGATCGGCAAGCGGATGGGCGCCCGGGTGATCGCCACCGCACGCGGGGCCGAGAAATGCGAGATTGCCCGGACCGCCGGCGCCGACATTGCCATTGACAGCGAAACACCAGATCTCAAGGCGCAATTGCGGGCGCTTGGCGGCATTGATGTCGCCTATGACGCGGTGGGGGGCGACGGATTTGAGGCGGCTCTGCGGGCGATGCGCCCCGACGGACGCATTCTCGCCATCGGTTTTGCCAGTGGCACGGTGCCGCAAATTCCCGCCAATCATCTGCTGGTCAAGAATGTTTCGGTCATGGGGTTCTGGTGGGGCGGTTATCTGCATTTCGCCCCCGATCTGCTGACCGACAGCCTGCGCAGCCTGTTCGCCTGGTATCAAGAGGGCGGGCTGCGGCCGCATATTTCGGCCCGCCTGCCGCTGGAGCGGCTGCCCGAAGGGCTGGAGATGCTGAAGAACCGTACCGCCACCGGCAAGGTGGTGGTAGTGATGGCCTGACCCTCAGGCCACCGCCTGCTGCTTGCCGTTACGCGCGGCATAGGCGCGGCGGATCAGCCCGGCAAGCTCGGTGACGGTAGTGCTATGTGCCGGGTCCGCCACATACATGTTCACCTTCATCCGCTTGAGTTCAGGCAAAGCCCCGCCATGCGCGATCCGCTCGACATAGGGCGGCTCTGAGCCGGCCAGCACGGTATGCACTGCCAGATCGGCACTCACGCTTGCCTCGATGGTGCGGGTCGAGTCACTTTCGACCGCCATCTGCCAGGCAATGCCGGCGGCATCCAGCGCGGCCTGCACACTCTGCCGAAAGATACAGTTATGCTCATAGGCCAGTCGCAGCGGCCGATGGCGCCAGGCCATCCCCCCCGGCGCGCCGACCCAGATCAGCGGCAGTTCGGCCAATGTTTCACCCTCGGGTTCCACCCCGTCCTCGGTGGTCAGGATGATATCGCATTCCCCCCGCCCGAATTGCGATTTCAGAACCCGGGTGAAAGAGGAAATCAGCGTGACCTTCATCTTGGGATAGCTGCGCGCGAAATGTTGCAGCACCTGTGGGATCACCGGATAAACGATGTCATGCGGCACCCCCAGGACTATTTCGCCCTCATGCGGGTCGCGGGTGAGCCGGCTCATCGCCTCATCGTTCAGGGCCAGCATCTTGCGGGCATAGCCCAGAAGCGCCTCACCCGCTGCGGTCAGCGCCACCTGCCGGCCCGAGCGGTCCAGCAACTCGACCCCCAGCATTTCTTCCAGCCGCCTGATCTGCATCGAGACCGCCGATTGCGTCAGGTTCAGGAAACCAGAGGCGCGTGTGACCCCCCCGGCATCCGCCACCGCCACGAAAGAGCGCAGGGCCACCATGTCGAGATTGCGCGGCATATCACAATTCCTGATTCGAGAGTTCAAAAGCATTCGTTTTACGAATAGATCAGAACAGCCTATTCATATCAAGCATGCTGATGCACCGAGTCGTGCGCATCAGGTTTCGCGATTGATTGAAAGGACACATCATGTTCGCCTCGCTCCACACCGCAACGTTCGCCACCCGGCGCGTGCAGACGGTTGGCAGCGCCCCGCGCCTTCTGACAGTGCTGCGGGCCGCTCTGGCCGCTCAGCGTCAGCGTCACACTCTGGCCCAGCTTGATGCGCATGCCCTGCGCGACATCGGCCTTGGCCGTCAAGAGGCCGAAAACGAGGCCAGCCGCCCGCTTTGGGATATTCCCGCCGCCGCCAGCCGCTGGGCGCTGTAAAAACCCGCAGCAATTCTACGAGTTCATGCGTGGCAAACCGGCCTGACGTCTTGAAATCGTGAAGGGAAGTCCCGATATTTCCACCGATACCCGCGCGCCCGTTCAGGGTGGCGCGGGACAGGGTTCAACTTCGGAGGCTTCAATGGCTGACTATAATACGATCCGCACGGCCGGCCTGGGGACGCAGGCCGCCGCACAGATCGATCAGGGGCTTCGCGCCCATATGAACAAGGTTTACGGGCTGATGTCCGTGGGCATGCTGCTGACCGGCGGCGTCGCCTGGGCTGTCGGCACCTCGGATGCGCTGTTCTCGGTATTCCGCGACCCGATGACCCTACAGCCGAATATCCTCGGCTGGGTGGTGATGTTCGCGCCGCTGATCATGGTCTTTGCCTTTGGCGCCGTGCTTCAGCGCCTGTCGGTCGCCGCCGCGCAGTTGTTCTTCTACGCCTATGCCGCTGTCATGGGCCTGTCGATGGCCTGGATCTTCAAGGCGTTTACCGGCGTCTCGATCGCGCACACCTTCCTGATC
>CALLZQ010000473.1 GCA_937858255.1 uncultured Tabrizicola sp. | reverse complement strand
ACCCGCTCTATCTGCCAACGACGGTCTGGGAGGGGCATGGCTTTGCCGAGGGGGATTATGCGCGCCTGACCTCGCCCCACGGGGAAATCGTAGTGCCGGTCGCGCATATGGCGGCGCTGAACCCGGAAACGGTCTGGACATGGAACGCCATTGGCAAACGCAAGGCGGCCTGGGCATTGGATGAGGGCGCGCCCGAGGCCAATCAGGGCTTTCTTCTGAACCATCTGATCTCGGAACTGCTGCCACCCAAGGGTGATGGCCAACGCTGGTCGAACAGCGATCCGGTGACGGGGCAGGCGGCGTGGTTCGATCTGCGTGTCCGGATTGCGCGGGTTGGCCCGCGTGACCGAGCCGAGCCGGACTTCCCGCCGATCCCCCGGGTGGTGCCGCAGGGGAGGGACCGGGCATGAGAACCATCGCCGCAGAGGGGGGCCGCCGATGACCTGTTTGCCTGCACGCACCGACAAGGCGCTGGGTCTGGTGATCGACCTCGACACCTGTGTGGGCTGCCATGCCTGTGTGACCGCCTGCAAGGGTTGGAACGATCAGGGCTATGGCGTGCCCCTGTCCGACCAGGACCCCTATGGCGCCGCGCCCTCGGGCGTGTTTCTCAACCGTGTCCATTCCTATCAGGTACAGCCCGAGGAGGCGCCGCCGCAAATCATCAACTTCCCCCGTTCCTGCCTGCATTGCGCCGATGCGCCCTGTGTCACGGTTTGCCCGACCGGCGCCAGCTACAAACGGGTCGAGGATGGCATCGTTCTGGTCAATGAGGATGCCTGCATCGGGTGCGGCCTCTGCGCCTGGGCCTGCCCCTATGGTGCGCGCGAGATGGACCCGACCGCGGGTGTGATGAAGAAATGCACCCTCTGCGTGGACCGGATCTACAATGACACCCTGCCGGAAGAGGACCGGGTGCCCGCCTGCGTGCGCACCTGTCCGACCGGCGCGCGGCATTTCGGCGATCTGGCCGACCCGGACAGCGCCGTGTCGCAACTGGTGGCCCGCCGCGATGGTTTCGCGCTGATGGAGGGGCAGGGCACGCGCCCGACCAACCGCGACTTGCCGCCGCGCCCGAAGGACCGGGGGGCCGAGGCGCCGCCGCTGACCCCGATTGCCGGCGACCCGGCCGGGGGATTCCTTGGCTGGCTTGCCCGGATGCTGGAGAAGTTCTGAATGAAGCCTGCCGTTTCGGTCATTCTGTTCACCGTGCTGTCGGGCCTTGGGTTCGGGCTGATGTTCTGGCTGGCGCTGGCGCCGCTCTGGGGGGCTGTGGGCGGGTTCTGGGCCTGGGCGCTGGGCTATGGCCTTGCCGGGGCGGGGCTGGTCTCCTCGACCTTTCACCTTGGCAATCCGCAAA
>CALLZQ010000472.1 GCA_937858255.1 uncultured Tabrizicola sp. | reverse complement strand
GGCACCTCCAGCCAGTGCTCATACAGCTGGCTGGGCAGTTCAACGAAATCGCGCGCCACGCTGGTGCCGCTGATAAAACCATGGGTCACGTCCGACAGCATCTGATGCAGCGCATGGCCAAATTCGTGGAAGAGCGTCCGCGCATCGTCATACGACAGCAGCGTCGGCGCCCCCTTGGCAAAGTTGCAGACATTCACGACGATGGGCCGCACCTCGCCCCCCAGCTTGCGCTGGGAGCGCATGGCCGAACACCATGCGCCCGAGCGTTTCGAGGCCCGGGCGTGATAATCGCCAAGGAAGACCGCAATATGCCGGCCCTGCCGCGTGACCTCCCACCCCCGGACATCCGGGTGATAGAACGGCCCTTCGATCTCACGAAATTCCAGACCAAACAGGCGGGACGCGCAGCCGAACATCGCGGCCAGCATCGCGTCGAGCGAGAGATAGGGTTTCAGCGCCGCCTCATCGAGGTCATGCAGTACCCGGCGCCGCTGCTCGGCATAATAGCGCCAGTCCCACGGCTCCAGCGGGCCGGCGATACCATCGGCGCGCAGCATTGCCTCCAGCGCGGCGGCATCCTCCTGCGCCTTGGCCCGCGCCGGGGTCCAGACCGCCTGCAACAGATCGCGCACAGCCTGCGGGGTCTTGGCCATCTCCGGCTCCAGCTTGAAAGCGGCAAAGTCGGTGTATCCCAAGAGTTGCGCCCGCTCATGCCGCAGGGACAGGATCTCGGCCGCTATCGCCCGGTTGTCATGGGCATTGCCATTGGCCCCGCGCGCGACCCAGGCCTCATAGGCCCTCTGGCGCAGATCGCGGCGCGGCGAGAATTGCAGGAAGGGCACGATGAGCGAGCGGTTCAGCGTCACGATTGGCCCCGGGCGCCCCCGTTCTGCCCCCGCCGCGCGGGCAGCCGAGGTGACAAACTCCGGCAGACCCGCCAGATCCGCCTCGGCCAGATCCATGAACCATTCCCGCTCATCGGCCAGAAGGTTCTGGCCAAAGGCCGGCCCCAGCACCGCCAGCCGCGCCTTGACCTCGGTCAGCCGTGCCTCCGCCGCGCCCTCCAACTGCGCGCCCGAGCGGACAAACATCCGCCGATAAAGCGTCAGGACCCGCAACTGTTCCGCTGTCAGGTCCAGCGCATCACGGCCCTGCCACAGCGCCTCGATCCGGGCGAACAGGGCCTTGTTGTTCGTCACTTCGCTTGAAAAGGCGCTCATCTTTGGCGCCAGATCGCGCATCAGCGCCTCGCGCGCATCGTTGGAATCGGCGCCGGCAAGGTTGTAGAACACCCCCGACACCCGGTCGAGCATCCCCTCGGCCAGTTCCAGCGCCTCAATGGCATTGGCATAGGCCGGCGCCTCGGGGCTGTCGGCGATGGCCGCGATATTGGCCCGCGCTTCGGTGAGGGCCGCGTCAAAGGCGGGGGCGAAATCCGCATCCGCAATGGCGGCAAAGGGCGGCAGGCCAAAGGAAGGGGGACAGACGGACAGCAGGGCGTTCATGGAAATCCTCCTTTGCCAGAAAGCTATGGGGGCAAGGGGCAAAGATCCAGTGCCCCGCCGCAAACCCGCACCCCCGGTGGCGCCCTGTCCATGGCAATGCCGCACGGGGGGGCTCGATGCCCCGCCGGGCGGCCCCCCTTTGCCGGTTATCCCTGTCGGAAACGGTCGGCGAGCCGTTGCAGCGGGCTGCGGTTGTCCTCTTCCGCCGCGACGGTCGCTTTCGCTGGCGGCGGCGCGGGCTTTGCCCCCTCAGCCTTGCCTGATGATCGTGGCGGCGCCACCCGCAGCGACACCGCATTCATGAAGCGCGTCGCATCACCCCCGGCCAGCGCCTCGGCCCCGTCCGAGATCCCGCGCAAGAGATCGTCCAGCCAGTCCTGATCTGCCTTGGCAAAATCGTGCAGCACATAGGCTGCCACCGCATCCTTGTGTCCCGGATGGCCGATCCCCAGCCGCACCCGGCCATAGGCCTCACCGATATGGGCATGGATCGAGCGCAGGCCATTATGCCCGGCATGCCCGCCCCCCTGCTTGACCCGGCATTTGCCGGGGGCAAGGTCCAGCTCATCATGGAACACGATCACATCCCCCGGCGTCAGCTTGTAGAAATCCAGTGCCGCCCGCACCGCCTCGCCCGAGAGGTTCATGAAGGTCGCGGGTTTCAGCAAAACCACTTTTTCCCCGGCCAGACGCCCCTCGCTGACCTCCCCCTTGAAGCCATTGCGCCAAGGGCCGAAACCATGGTCTGACGCGATCCGCTCGAGCGCCATGAATCCGACATTGTGGCGGTTGCCGGCATATTTCGGCCCCGGATTTCCCAGACCCACAAAGAGTTTCATCGCGCCCTCCTGACCTTTCTCCTTCCTTGACGAAGCCCCGCCCGCCCGTCAAGCATCGGGGGTGAAAAGGGGATGACATGCGCTTTACCGTTGTCTGTTCGGTCCGCAATGAGGGCCCGTTTCTGGTCGAATGGCTGTGCTGGTACCGGATGCTGGGCTTTACCGATATCTTGGTGGTGACCAACGATTGCTCGGACCATTCGCCCGAACTCCTTGACCGGATGCAAGAGGCCGGCTGGCTGACCCATCTGCGCCATGAGGTGCCCGACCGCCAGCAGATCACCGCCCGCAAGCTGGCCGCAGCCAAGGAATTGCCGCAGGTGGCCGAGGCGGATTGGGTGCTGGTCTGCGACGTCGACGAGTTTCTGGTGATCCATCGCGGCGATGGCCGGATAACCGACCTGATCCCAGAAGACGCCGACTTTCTGGGCATGGCGATCAACTGGAAGGTCTTTGGCACCTCGGGGCAGACCCATTACGCCGATGGCCTTGTGCATCGCCAGTTCACCCGCGCCGCCAATTCCGCCGACCCGACCTCGACCTGGATCAAATGCCTGCACACCCAGCCGGACTGGTTCCGCAAGCTGGGGGAGCATGGGCCCAAGCGGCTGCTCCCGCAACATGCCCGCCGCTGGGGGGCGCCCGGGATGCGCTGGGTCGATGCCGCCGGTCAAACGCTGGAGGAATGGCACCCCGAGGGCGACTACCTGCGCCGCATGCTGCACGGGCGTCAGGATCATTCGGTGGCGCAGATGAACCACTACATGATCCGGTCGGAAGAGAGTTTCGCGCTCAAGAAAGGCAGCCTGTCGCCCGTGGCCGGCAAGGACCGCTACACGGATAGCTTTTATCAGCGGTACAACCGCAACGATGTGCAGGATGAAAGCGCATTGCAGCAGTCCTCCGCCTTTGACCCGATCCATGCCGAAGCCATGGCCCTGCCCGGCGTCGCGCGGCTGCATCATCTGTGCTGCGCCGATTACCTCGCGCAGATCGCCGCGAAATCGGGCCAGCCGCCCGAGGGCGATCCGCGTTACCTGGACCACATGGCGCGCGCCGCAGCGGCGGCCGCAAGGAAGAGCGCGGGGGCCGCACGCCGGTTGCCCGGTCGCGCCCCAAATCAACCCGATGGGCCGATTATTCTTCGCCTTCGCCTTCGTTATCGGCCGAGCGCAGGCCCGAGGGGGCCGCGATGTTGGCGATGACGAAGTTGCGGTTGATCGTCGGCTTGGCGCCGGCGGGCAGCTCGATGTCATTGATGTGAATGACATCGCCGATCTGCTTGCCGGTCAGGTCCACGGTGATGTGATCCGGGATGTCACCAGCGGTGACTTCCAGTTCCACTTCGGGACGCACGATCGTCAGGGTGCCGCCAGGCTTGATGCCCGGGGGCTTGTCGGCATTGGCAAAGTTCACATGGATGAACAGGTTGATGCGCGAGGTGCGACGCAGGCGCATCAGGTCGACGTGGGTCGGCAGGTCCTTGACCACATCGCGCTGAACGCCGCGGCAGATCACGCGGACATCTTCCTGACCTTCAACCTTGAGGTTGAACAGCGTCGAAAGGAAACGGCCTTTCTTCAGACGAGTCAGGAGGTAGTTGTATTTGATGTTGATCGGCAGCGGTTCCGCACCACCACCGTAAACAATACCGGGTACGAGTTGCTCACGACGAGCTTGACGAGCGGCCCCCTTGCCTGTCCCCGTCCGTACCTCGGCGATCAGATCAGGGATCTCACCAGCCATAATAGGTCTCCATAGGTTAAGTCCGCCGCCCTCCAAGGGTGCGCGGCGCGACCGGGGGCCTATAGCGGGGAATCGGCAGGTTGGAAAGAGCAAAAGCAACGCAAGGGGCGCTTGTCGCGGGCGGGCGCAAAAGCTAGCTACTTGCCGGGAAAGCGCCCAGGCGCATGGCGTGGCACAACGAGCGGGCGGGGAACAGCATGACTGTCTGGCAGATCCTCGGCCTGAGCCGGGCACCCCTGGCCGCCTTTGGGGCGATGGGAATCCTCTGGGGAACTTATGCGGCCGTCTTCCCCGATCTCAAGGCCATGTTGGGGGTTGGCGAGGCGCGGCTTGGGCAACTGATCCTGGCCACGCCCCTTGCGGCGGTTTGCGCCATGCTGGCTGCGCCCCGATATGGGGCATTGGCGGGCCGTATTGCCCTGCCGGTCGCCGCGCTTTGCATGGCGCTTGCCTTTACCTTGCCGGGGCAGACGGCCTCGCTGCTGTTATTCCCGCTGGCGATGATGGCCTGTGGCGCGGCGACCGGCCTGACCGATGTCCTGATGAATGCCCGCGTCGCGCAGATCGAGACCGAGCGGAACCTGCATCTGATGAACCTGTGCCATGCCGCCTATAGCCTTGGTTATGCGGGCGGCGCCATCCTGACCGGCTTGTTGCGCGGCATGGATTGGGGGCCTGATTGGGTAATGGGCGCCATGGGGGCGATTGCCGCCGCGCTTGCGCTGCTGACACTGGAGCGTGACGGGCGCATCACCGGGCTGTGCAAACCCCCGGGCGGGACCGCGCGCCCTCTGGGCCTTGTGCCCGTGGTCGGCGGTGCCATCGTCCTTATCGCTTTCCTGACCGAGAATGCCGCCGAAAACTGGTCGGCCCTGCATATCGAAAAGACCCTTGGCGGCAGCCCCGAGCAGGGGGCGGCGGGTCCGGCGATGCTGGCGCTGACCATGGGGCTGGCCCGTCTGGCCGGTCAGGGGCTGCTGAAACATATCAGCCCCTATCGCCTGCTGGCAGGGGGCGCCACAGTGTCGGCGCTGGGGGCATTGGGGGCGGCGCTGGCCCCCAGTCCGGCCTTTGCCTATGCCGGGTTCATCGTGATGGGGCTTGGCTCTTCGGTGATCGCGCCGACAGCGTTTTCGCTGGTCGGGCGGCTGAGTGCCCCCGAGGCCCGGGCCCGGGCTGTCGCACGGGCCACCCTGCTGGGCTATTTCGGTTACTTCTTTGGCCCGCCGCTGCTGGGCCTGATCGCCGGAGGTCTGGGCCTGCGCTTTGCCTTTGTCTTTGCCGCCGTGATGCTGGCCGCGGTCTGGGCCCTGGCGCCGGCCATGGCGCGCGCGGGCAGTGCCCGCGGCGCCTGAGCCATCGCTATTGCCAGTCGCCGGTGAAATCCTTGGGGATCAGCAGATTGTGCCGGCCGAGGTTTTTGATATCCCGCTCACCGCAGAGCGCCATCGTGGTGTCCAGTTCCTTGCGGATCACCTCCAGCGCCTTGGTGACGCCCGCCTCGCCCATGGCGCCGAGACCGTAGACATAGCTGCGCCCGATCATCGTGCCCCGCGCGCCCATGGCCAACGCCTTGAGAACATCCTGACCCGAACGGATACCGGAATCCATCCAGACCTCGACCTGATCGCCCACCGCATCGACGATCCCCGGCAGCGCCCGGATCGAGGACAGCGCCCCGTCAAGCTGCCGCCCGCCATGGTTTGAGACGATGATCGCATCCGCCCCCACCGACAGGGCATTGCGGGCATCCTCGGCATCCATCACCCCCTTGAGGATGACCTTGCCGCCCCACATCTCCTTGAACTTGGCGATACGCTTCCAATCCAGCGTCATGTCGAATGCCTCGGCCGTCCAGGAGGACAGCGACGAGGGATCCGTCACCCCCTTGGCGTGACCGACGATATTGCCAAAGAACCGCCGCTTGGTCTGTAGCATTTCCAGTCCCCACGGCACCTTGGTCGCCATATTGGCGATGGATTTCAGCGTCAGCTTCGGTGGTGCAGAAAGGCCGTTTTTCAGATCCTTGTGCCGCTGGCCAAGGATTTGCAGATCGACCGTGATCACGATGGCCGAGCAATTCGCCGCCCGCGCCCGCTCGAACAGGCGACGCATGAAATCATCGTCTTTCAGCGTATAGACCTGAAACCAGAAGGGCTTGGTGGTATGTGCCGCGACATCCTCGATCGAGCAGATGCTCATGGTCGAGAGGGTAAAGGGCACCCCGAATTTCTCGGCGGCGCGGGCGGCCTTGATCTCGCCATCCGCTGCCTGCATCCCCGTCAGCCCCACAGGGGCCAGCGCGACCGGCATCGCCACCTTTTCCCCGATCATCGTGCTTTCGGTGGTGCGGCCCGACATATCGACCGCCACTTTCTGCCGCAGCCGCAGCTTGGCGAAATCGGTCGTGTTCTCGCGAAAGGTCTGCTCGGTATAGCTGCCCGATTCCGCATAATCGTAGAACATCTTCGGCGTGCGGCGCCGGTGCAGACGCTTGAGATCGTCGATGCAGGTGATGACAGGCATGGGTCCCTCGCAGCCTTTGGCGTTTTTGGTAAGAACTTGTTACCAATTTTCACTCCTCAGCGCAATCACCAATCCCCTTGCCGCGCCGAGAGGCCGCACCTCTGCCGCCGCCGCTCTGGTCTGCGGCGCGGCAATGGTGTAACAGGGCGGCGGATTTACGCAGGAGGCAGCGATGGCGGCCAAGGTCTTTATTGATGGTGAAGTCGGCACAACGGGTTTGCAGATCCGCGAGCGTCTGGAAGGGCGCAGCGATATCGAACTGATCCGCATTGACGCCGACCGCCGCAAGGACCCTGCCGCCCGGCGTGAGGCCTATGCCGCCGCAGATGTCGCGATTCTGTGCCTGCCGGACGACGCGGCCAAAGAGTCGGCCGCGCTGGCCGCCGATCTGCCGGTGCGGATCATTGATGCCTCGACCGCGCATCGGGTCCACCCCGATTGGGCCTATGGCTTTCCCGAACTCAGCGCCGCGCAGCGCGCCCGCATTGCCGGGGCCAAGCGGGTGGCCAATCCGGGTTGCTGGCCGACCTGCGCACTGGGCCTGCTGGCACCCTTGGTGACGGCGGGGCTGGTGGCCGCGGATGCGCCGCTGACCATCAGCGGCGTTTCTGGCTATACCGGCGGCGGCAAG
>CALLZQ010000471.1 GCA_937858255.1 uncultured Tabrizicola sp. | reverse complement strand
GGCCGGCCTTGAGGCCTTGGGCGAACTGGCCGAGGGCACGCTCTTGGTCCGCACTGATACGGTGGCGGTCGAGGGGGTCACCGGCTCGCAAAGCGCGCGTGGCCGCATCTCGCAGATCCTGTCCGACAAGCTGGGCGAGGGGCAGACCTTTCGCGTGTCGGTGCGCTATGACGAGGATCTGGACCCGCTGGCCGCCCTGCCCACCCCGCAGGAATGCGCCGATGAGGTCCATGCGGTTCTGGCCAAGCGCAAGATCATCTTCCCGCCGGGATCAGCCGAGATCGACGGCGCAACTGCCGGCATCATGGATGCGCTTGCGGAAATTCTGGGGGATTGCCCGGCGATCCGCATGGAAATCGCCGGACATACCGACAGTCAGGGGTCCGAGGGTGGCAATCAGGCTTTGTCGCAGGCCCGGGCCGAGGCGGTGGTGCTGGCCTTGCAGGGCCGCGGGGTCGATGTCTCGGGCCTGACGGCCAAGGGCTATGGCGAGGCTGATCCGATTGCCGACAATGGCACCGAAGAGGGGCGCGAGGCCAATCGCCGCATCGAATTCACCCTGATCGCCCCCCCTGCCCCGGCACAGGCCGCGCCCGCTGCCGCCGCTGCCGATACGCCCGCAGAGGCGCTTGCCGCAAATGCCGAAGCCTCGGGCAACGCTGCCCCTGATGACCCGCCCCCCGCCGAGGAGGGCGCCGAGGGCACAGAGGGCGCCGCCCCTGACGCCGAGACCGGGACTGCCCCTGACTTTTCCGGCGACGACAGCCCCTCGGTCGCGCCCACCGAAAAGACCCGCCGCCCCCTTGCGCGCCCGGCCCGTGACGGTTAGGCGGGTTAACAGGATGACCAATCCCGCGCAGGCCCCCGCATGAACCGCACAGAATTCATCATCGTGACCGCGATCATCCTGATGGCCGCCTTTGCCATGGGCTGGTTCGCGCATTGGCTGATCCACCGCTTTACCCGGATTTCCGGCGGCGACATGGGTGAGATGGACCGCCTCTCGACCATGCTGCACGAGGCCGAAGAGACCCGCGATCAGGCGATCATCTATCTGGAACAGCGCGAGGCCGAACTGATGAACCAGATCGCCCAGACCGAGGCAGAACTGCGGGCCGCGATGGAGGGCTTGCGCGACGCCCGGGCCGAGGCCGAAGAAATGCGCGGCTATATCGAGCGGATGCACGCCAACTCCTGACCCTGCGGGGCGGGCGCGCCCTGTCTGGAAAACCTGACCTGCCAAGGGCTTGCCGGTTGCCACGCC
>CALLZQ010000470.1 GCA_937858255.1 uncultured Tabrizicola sp. | reverse complement strand
GCGAATGGGTCACGAATGACTGGGATTCGATCATCCCGAACCTGCAATCGGGCAACTACGACACCATCATGGCCGGCATGTCGATCACCGAAGAGCGTGACAAGGTCATCGACTTTACCCAGAACTACATCCCGCCGGCCTCGTCCGCCTATATGGCGCTGACCGCCGATGCCAAGACCGGCGAAGGCGCGGTGATCGCGGCGCAGGTCGGCACCATTCAGGCCGGCTATGTGGCCGAGTCGGGTGCAACGCTGCTGGAATTCGCAACCCCCGATGAAACCGTCGCGGCGGTGAAGAATGGCGAGGCCGATGCGGTCTTCGCCGACAAGGACTATCTGGCCCCGGTCGCGGCCGAGTCGGGTGGCGCGCTGGTGCTGCTGGCCAATGAGGTGCAACTGGGCGGCGGCGTCGGCATGGGCCTGCGCGAGAGCGACACCGAGCTGAAGGAAAAGTTCAACGCGGCCATCCAGACGCTCAAGGATGACGGCTCGCTGAACACCATGATCAAGAAGTGGTTCGGCGACGAAGCCGCCGTATTCTGATCGGACAGGCGCGCGCCCCCGCGCGGGGCGCGCGCCATCTTTCCCATGTTTGCATCCTGCGCCGATCCCAAGACGCTTGAGGGCCTGAACTGGCTGATGTGCTACCTGACCACAGGCAAGCACCTCGATTTCTACTGGTCCTTTGTCATCGTTTTGATCCTGCTGGCCGTCACCGCGCCGGTCGCCCTGGCCTTTGGCTTTGGCGGGGCGATGGCGGCGCGCAGCTCGTTTCTGCCGCTGCGGATGCTGGGCAAGGGCTATACCGCCATGGTGCGGGGCGTGCCCGATATCGTCTTCTTCCTTTTCTTTGTGATCGCCCTCGATCAGGGGATCGAGTGGCTGAACCATCAGATCCAATGCCCCGACTGGACCGAGCCGGTGCGGCAGGGGCTGGAATTCCGCGTCTGCCCTGAGGCCAAGGTGCCGCTGAATTCCGCGCCGCAACTGGTGCATCAATTTTACGGCTTTGGCCTTGCGGTGGTGACATTCGCGCTGGTCTTCGGGGCCTTTGCCGCCAATGTCCTTTACGGGGCGATGATGGCGGTGCCGCGCCCGCAACTGGAAACCGCCGAAGCCTATGGGATGAGCCCGCGTCAGGTGTTTCGCCGGATTCTGGTGCCGCAGATGTGGGTCTATGCCCTGCCGGGCCTGTCGAATCTGTGGATGATCCTGATCAAGGCGACGCCGCTGTTGTTCCTGTTGGGCGTGCAGGACATCGTCTATTGGGCGCGTGAATTGGGCGGGGCCAAGACCTCTGCCTATGAATATCCGCATCCCGACTGGCGGCTGTGGTACTTCCTGTTCCTCCTGGCCTTTTACCTCGGCTTTACCCGGGTATCCGAGGTGGTGCTGGCCCGCATCTCGGCGCGTCTGTCGCATGGACAGGCCACGGCGGCGGGTGAGGCGATGCGAAAGGCGGCGCTATGACCTGCTGGGAAACCATTGGCGCCTATGCCTTTCGCTCACTCGGCTATGGCGAGCGGCTGCTGCCGCGCAGTGACTTTACGCTCTGCCAGCAATTCACCCTGATCGGCTCGGGCCTGATCTGGAATGTCTATTTCGGGGTGCTGGCGCTGCTCTTCGGTTTTTTCTTTGCCAATGCGCTGGCACTGGCCAAGGCGTCGCGCAGCGCGATTGCCCGCAAACCCGCGGAATGGTTCATCTTTGTGTTTCGCGGCTCTCCGCTCTTTATCCAGTTCTTTCTGGCCTATGAGGCGCTGCAACTCTTGCCCAAGGCGGGGATCGAGATTTTCGGCCTGACCGTGCAGACCGCCTGGACGACAAAGGCCTGGGCCGGGGCGCTGTTCGTGCTGTTCCTGAACACTGCCGCCTATTCGGCCGAGATCTTTTATGGCGCGCTGCAATCAGTGCCCAAGGGCGATCTTGAGGCCGCCGACGCCTATGGCATCACGGGGTGGAACCGGTTCCGCCGCATCCAGTGGCCGACCATGCTGCGCCTTGCCTGGCCTGCCTATACCAATGAGGCGATCTTCCTGTTCCACTCCACCGCGCTGGTGTTTTTCTCGGGCTTTCCAGCCTTTCAGCAACGGGGCGATGCGCTCTATTACGCCAATTATTTCGCGGACAAGACGTTCAACCCCTTTATCCCCTATCCCATCGTTGCCGTCTATTTCATCATCCTGACGCTGATCCTGACCGGCCTGTTCGGCCTCATCAACCGGCGGCTGAACCGGCACCTGCCATCGAACATGGGGCGCAAAATCCGCTTGCGTCCGCAGTTGATCCGGTAGTAGCCTACATTTGATCAAATTATCCGGGCACCCGCCCGGACCTGCCCGAACCGGGCGGGACCAAGGATCAAAACCAGGGATGGATCACGGGCCCAACCAAGGCTGGGCCGGTCTGACACGATCATGATGAAGGACTATCTGCGCAAGCACCCGCAAGTGCGAACAATCCGCGTTGCTGCGGCCGATCTGAATGGCCAGGCCCGCGGGAAACGAATTCCGGCACGCTTCGCCGACAAGGTGGTCAAGGACGGAACCCGCTTCCCCTTTTCCGTGCTGAACCTCGACATCTGGGGCGAAGATATCGACGAAAGCCCCTTGGTGTTCGAGCAAGGCGATCAGGATGGCGTTCTGAAACCGACCGAACGCGGTTTCATGCCGATGCCATGGCTCGAGGCGCCGACGGCACTGCTGCCGATCTGGATGTTCCGCGAGAATGGCCAGCCCTATGAGGGCGACCCCCGCCACGCGCTGAACGCGGTCGTACAGCGCTACAAGGCGCGCGGGCTGACCCCCGTGGTGGCGATGGAATTGGAGTTCTTTCTGATCGACGACTCCGGCAAGAACCTGCAAGTGCCGATGTCGCCGCGCTCGGGCAAGCGGCGCAAGGCGGCGGAAACCCTGTCGATCCGGGCACTTGACGCCTTTGATACCTTCTTTACCGATCTCTACGACGCCTGTGAGGCGATGGATATTCCGGCCGATACTTCGACCTCGGAAACCGGATTGGGCCAGTTCGAGGTGAACCTGATGCATTGCGACGACGCCCTGCGCGCCGCCGACGATGCCTGGCTGTTCAAGATGCTGGTCAAAGGGCTGGCCCGCCGCCATGGCTTTGCCGCCAGCTTCATGGCCAAGCCCTATGCCGAATATTCCGGCTCGGGCCTGCATACGCATTTCAGCGTGATCGACGCCAAGGGCGAGAACGTCTTTGACTCGGGCGGCCCCAAGGGCACCGCCATGCTGCGCCATGCAGTCGCCGGTTGCCTGAACGCCATGCACGATTCCACCTTGTTGTTTGCGCCGCATCAGAACAGCTATGAGCGGCTGGTGCCCGACAAACATGCGCCGACCGCGATCTGCTGGGGCTATGAAAACCGCACCGCCGCCGTGCGCATTCCCGCCGGCAACCCCTCGGCCCGGCGGATCGAGCATCGCGTCGCGGGGGGCGATGTGAACCCCTATCTGATGCTGGCCGTCATTCTGGGCGCCGCGCTCGACGGGATCGAGAATGAGATGGAGCCGCCCTCGCCCGTCACGGGCAATGCCTATGCGATTGACGGGCTGCAACAGATCCCCTCATCCTGGGAAGCGGCCATTGACGCCTTTGAGCAGTCGGACATTCTGGCGCGGTTCCTCCCGCGTGAACTGATCCGCAATCTGGTGGAAACCAAGCGGCAAGAGCTGCATTACATCGCCGATCTGACGGAAACCGAGCGGATCGAGCTGTATCTAGATACCGTCTGACCCAAGGCTTACCCGGGGGATGGTCTGGACTTGACCACACCCCGGGGGGCTGCACTACTCTGGTCGCATTGCGCACACAGGACTCTCATGCAGATCGGCATTTTGCAAACCGGACTGGCGCCGGAAAACCTCGCCCCGCAATCGGGCGATTACCCGGATATGTTCGCGCGCCTGCTGGACGGCAACGGCTTTACCTTCCGCACTTATCGGGTGGTCGAGGGTCAGTTTCCGGCCTCCGTCACAGAATGCGATGGCTGGCTGATTACCGGTTCGCGCCATGGGGTTTTTGAGGACCACCCGTGCCCCCCGCCGCTGGGGGATTTCATCCGCCGCGCCTTCGCCGCGCATGTGCCGGTGGTGGGCATCTGCTTTGGCCATCAGATCGTGGCGCAGGCCATGGGTGGCAAGGTGGAACGCTATGCCGAGGGCTGGGCGGTAGGCGCGACGGATTACGATTTCGAAGGCGAAAAGCTGACCCTCAACGCTTGGCATCGGGATCAGGTGACAAAGGCGCCCGAGGGCGCCAAGACAATTGCCAGCAACGAATTCTGCACCCATGCCGCGCTTCTCTACGATGACCGGGCGCTGACGGTGCAGGCCCATCCCGAGTTCCGCCCCGAATTCGTCGATGGGCTGATGCAGACAAGGGGCAAGGGTGTGGTCCCCGATGCGCTGATGGCCGAAGCCGCCGGCCGGCTGGACCTGCCGCTTCACGACAAGACCATGGCCGCACGGATCGCGGCTTTCTTCAAGGCACCGCGGGCCTGACGCCCGGCGGGCAACAAACAGAGTGTGACCCATGTCCAAATGGACGGATAAGCTGCCCGAGGCAGCACTTGATTTCATTGCCAACCGCCGCGTGGATGAGGTGGAATGCATCATCGGCGATATTGCCGGAGTGGCGCGCGGCAAGGCGATGCCGGCGGCCAAATTCGCCGACCAGACCAGCTATTTCCTGCCGAACTCGATCTTTCTGCAAACCATCACGGGGGAATGGGCAGACAACCCCTTTGACGCCTTTACCGAACCGGACATGATCCTGGAACCCGACTGGTCCACCGCCACCGCCGCGCCCTGGACGGCGGATGTGACCCTGCAAGTCATCCATGACGCCAAGGATCAAGAAGGCAATCTGGTGCCCTTTGCGCCGCGCAACGTGCTGCGGCGGATCGTACAACTCTATGAGGCGCAGGGCTGGCGCCCGGTCGTCGCGCCCGAGATGGAGTTTTTCCTCACCGCCCGCAACATCGACCCCAACATGCCGGTGCAGCCCCCGATGGGCCGCTCGGGCCGGCGGGCGGCAGGCAAGCAGGCCTATTCGATGTCGGCGGTCGATGAATATGGCAAGGTGATCGACGACATCTACGACTTTGCCGAGGCACAGGGCCTGGAAATCGACGGCATCCTGCAAGAAGGCGGCGCCGGGCAGATCGAATTGAACCTCGCCCATGGTGATCCGGTGCGGCTGGCAGACGATGTGTTCTTTTTCAAACGCCTGATCCGCGAAGCGGCGCTGCGGCATGATTGTTTCGCCACCTTCATGGCGAAACCGATTGCCGGAGAGCCGGGCAGCGCCATGCATATCCATACCTCGGTGGTTGATATCAAGACCGGCAAGAACATCTTTGCCGGTCCCAAAGGCGCGGAAACCGATGCTTTCAATCATTTCATCGGCGGCATGCAGAACCATATGGCGGCAGCGATTGCGCTGATGGCGCCCTATGTAAACAGCTATCGCCGCTATGTCCCCGACTTTGCCGCGCCGATCAATCTGGAATGGGGGCGCGACAACCGTACCACCGGCCTGCGCATCCCGATTTCCTCGCCCGCCGCACGCCGGGTCGAAAACCGCCTGCCGGGGATGGACTGCAACCCCTATCTCGGCATCGCCGCCACGCTGGCCTGCGGCTATCTGGGCCTGATGGAACAGCGGGCGGCGCGGCCCGAATTCGTCGGCTCGGCCTATATCGACAGCGACGAGATCCCGGTGAACCTTGGCGATGCGCTGGACCTGCTGGATGAGGATGCGGCGCTGAAAGAGGTGCTGGGGCCCGCGTTCTGCGCCGTCTATGACAGCGTGAAGCGCAATGAATACAAAGAGTTCCTTCAGGTGATCAGCCCGTGGGAGCGTGAGCATCTGCTGTTGAACGTATGAACCTCTTGCATGTCAATGACCGGCAGGGAGAGCATCCCGCCGGCTCTTATTACGCGGCAACCGCCGCGCCGATCGACCGTTTCGCCCCCCTGAGGGGGGAGCGGCGCGCCGATGTCTGCATCATTGGCGGCGGCTACACTGGTCTTTCCGCCGCCCTGCATCTGGCCGAGGCCGGGATGGATGTGGTGCTGCTCGAGGCGCATCGCGTCGGTTTTGGCGCCTCGGGCCGCAATGGCGGGCAGGTCGGCTCGGGCCAGCGGCAGGAACAGGATTGGCTGGAACGGGCCGTCGGCCTCGACGATGCGCGCAAGCTGTGGAATTTGGCCGAGGACGCCAAGGCACTGGTGCGCGGCCTGATCGACCGGCACCGGATGCCCGTCACCTTTCATCCCGGTATCGCCCATGCCTGCTGGACCGAGGCCGAGGTACGCCACAGCCATGCCTATGCCGAAAAACTGGCGCGCGATTACGGCTATGATCAGATCGAACCGCTGAACCGCGATGCAATCCGCAGCCTGATTGGCTCTGAGGTCTATAAGGGCGGCGATCTTGACCGGGGCGCCGGCCATCTCCACCCGCTTAATTTCGCCATCGGTCTCGCCCAGGCAGCGGCGCGCGCGGGCGCGCATCTGTTTGAGCGGTCCGAGGTGCATCACATCCGCCCCGGCTCGAAACCGGTGGTCAGCACCCATTCCGGCAAAGTCACCTGTGATCATCTGATCCTTGCCTGCAACGGCTATCTGGGCGGATTGCAGCCGCAGATCGCCGCCAAGGTGATGCCGATCAACAATTTCATTGTCGCGACCGAGCCACTGGGCCCCCGCGCGTCGGAAATCCTGTCACAGCCGGTTGCGGTGGCGGATACGAAATTCGTCGTCAATTACTGGCGCTTGTCCGAGGATAACCGGCTGTTGTTCGGCGGCGGGGAAAGCTATGGCTACCGCTTCCCCGATATCGTGAAAACCGTGTCAAAACCGATGCTTGAGGTTTACCCTCAGCTTCGGGATGTTCGGATCGACCACGCCTGGGGCGGCACCTTGGCGATTACGATGAACCGTATGCCCTGCTTTGCCCGGCCCGCTGCCAATACATTTTCTGCCTCGGGCTATTCCGGCCACGGCGTCGCGATGGCGACGCTGGCGGGCAAGCTGATGGCCGAGGCGGTGGCCGGTCAGTCGGCGGGCTTTGACGTGATGGCGGCCCTGCCCCAGCCGCGCTTTCCCGGCGGTGTCGCGCTGCGCTGGCCGCTGCTGGTGGCCGCGATGACCTGGTATTCGATGCGAGATCGTCTGGGGTTTTGAGGCGACATAAACTTGTCACTGGCAGTGACAGGCGCTGTCCTTTAAGCATCGCTTAAACTGATCTTAAGGATAGCATCATGCCCGCCGACGGACAGAGCCGTGCCCCTGACACCTATTCTGCCGAGCCGATCCCCGAATCCGCCAAGGTTGAGATTGAGCGGCTTTTGCAATCAGGCGATCTGTTCCGCTATACCGCCGCCAAGGATGCCCCTGTCAGCCTGCTCGAGGCCGAATTCGCGGCGCTGATGGGCACGCGCTATGCTTTGGCGGTATCGTCTTGTTCGGCAGCGATTTTCCTGGCGATCAAGGCGCTGGCCCTGCCGCGGGGTTCACGCATCCTGATCCCCGCCTTTCCCTTTGCCGCCGTGCCCTCGGCGGTGGTCCATGCCGATTGCCAGCCTGTGCTGGTTGAGGTGGGGGCAAATTATCGCATTGATATTGAAGATTTTTCAGCCAAATTGGCCGGGGCCGATGCGGTCTTGATCAGCCATATGCGCGGCCATACATCGGATATGGACCAGATCCTCGCGCTTTGCCAGGCTGCTGGCATTCCGGTGATCGAGGATGCCGCCCATTCGCTGGGAACACTCTGGCACGGGCGCAGGATCGGCACACTGGGCAAGGTCGGCTGCTTTAGCTTTCAGTCGTACAAGTTGGTCAATGCCGGCGAGGGCGGCATGTTGATCACCGATGACCCGGAAATTGCTGCCCGTACGGTGATCATGTCGGGTGCCTATGAGCAGAACTGGAAAAAACATCCAGGTTTTCAAAATAGTTACGGGCATTGGCAAAATCGCCTGCCGCTCTATAACATGCGGATGCAGAACCTGTCGGCGGCTGTGATCCGCCCGCAATTACCCGAAATCGAGCGCCGGGTGGTAGACGGACGCCGAAATCATGATCTGGTGGCGGCCCTGCTGAACGATTCGGGGATGCTGCATGTCCCCACACCCCTGCCCGGCGAAGAGCGCGCGCCCGATTCCATCCAGTTCAATCTGATCGGCGATTGGTCGGACGATCAGGCCCAGGCCTTTCTGCGAGAGGCTGCGACAACCGGCGTCTCGGTGCAGGTGTTCGGGCTGTCCGAAGGCAATGCCCGGGCCTATTGGAACTGGCAGTTTCTGGGCGATCTGCCCGATCTGCCGATGACACGGTCGATGCTGATGCGCGCCTGCGATGTGCGCTTGCCGGCGCGGCTGACAGAGCCAGATTTGCAATTCATCGCCACGGCCTTGATTGAGGCCGCCAAGGTCGCAAAGAGCTAACCCCCTAGAAAAGAAATGCTTTCTTCAAGATGTGTCGCCAATAGCGCCTGTGCGGCCTCGGGCCCGATCTCGGTCGGTTCAAGCGCGCGGCGCAGCCAAAGACCATCGATCAAGGCCATCAAGCTATCGGCAACCGGCCCGGCCTCCATCGGACCAATCACCAGTCGCAGCGGGATGACAAGCTGAAGACGCAGGCGCCGGGTGATGATCCGACGAAACCGCCTTGCCGCCGCATCCTCGGGCGGGCGGGCCAGCAGCGCCAGCCAGACCCGCGCATGCGATTGGGTATAAAGCTCTGATGAGGCGGAAAAATTCAGGATCGCTGCCAGCTTTTCCTCTGCCCCGTCAATGCTGGTTGTCGCGCGCCGGTAAGCCTGCCCCAAGACGCGCAGCGCATCGTCGATCACCCGGGCGCGCAGCGCGTCCTTGGTGGAGAAATAATGCAGGATGATGCCTTTCGACGCCCCAATCTCACGCGCAACACGTTCAAGAGTCATCGCCTCGGCCCCTTCCGAGGCGAGGATTTCAAGCGCGGCGGCTGCGATTTCGTCACGACGAAGCTGAGCAATGTCTTTCAGGGCCATGGCCCAGCATAGATTATGATGGTCAGCTATCCAATCAAAAATTCAGCAAATTGAACTCTCGGTCAATGATGGACATTAATCAACAAGACAGGACATTGACCCCGAGGTCAAAAGACTAACTGATCAGCTCGCAAACACGCTATCCATGGTTGGAAAGCCCTTTACTTCGATCGGATTGCCACTGGGGTCGCGGAAGAACATCGTCCATTGCTCACCCGGTTCGCCCTCAAAACGCACCGAGGGGGCAAGCACGAATTCCGTGCCCGCAGCAGTTAACCGCGCCGCCAAGGCCCGCCAGTCATCAAGGTGAAGAACAACGCCGAAATGGGGCATCGGCACCAGCTTGTCCCCGACCCGGCCCGTCGCCTCATTGGCAAAGGGCTGCCCCAGATGCAGGCTAAGCTGATGGCCAAAAAAGGAAAAATCGACCCATGTCGGCGCTGACCGCCCCTCGGCGCAGCCCAGCACCTCCCCATAGAACTGCCGCGCCTCATCAAGATCGCGGACATGGATTGCAAGATGGAACGGTGTCAGCATCGGCGCCCCCTTTGTGTTGGGGGCAGCCTAGCGGAATTCGTCGCATCGGCAATCTGCTTTCCCGTTGCCGCAGGCCCCGCCGCCGCCTAACCTGCGCGGCAAATCAAGGGAGGATTCCATGACCGACGCGCCCGCCTATGGCTTTGACACGCTTGCCATTCATGCCGGAACCGAGCCCGATCCCGCCACCGGGGCGCGGCAGGTGCCGATCTATCAAACCACGGCCTATGTCTTCAAAGATGCCGATCACGCGGCGCGACTCTTCAATCTGCAAGAGGTTGGCTACATCTATTCCCGCCTGACCAACCCGACGGTCAGCGCCCTGGCCAACCGGGTTTGCGCGCTGGAAGGCGGCGCCGGGGCGATCTGCTGTTCCTCGGGCCATGCGGCGCAGATCATGGCGCTTTTCCCGCTGATGGGGCCGGGCCGCAACATCATCGCCAGCACCCGGCTTTACGGCGGGACGATGACCCAGTTCAGCCAGACCATCAAACGTTTTGGCTGGGCGGCGAAATTCGTCGATTTCGACGATCTGGCGGCGCTGGAGGCGGCCGTTGACGACGACACCCGCGCGATTTTCTGCGAGTCGATTGCCAATCCGGGCGGCTATATCACCGATCTCGATGCGGTCGCCGCCGTGGCGAACAAGGTGGGCCTGCCGCTGATCGTCGATAACACCAGCGCCTCGCCCTATCTGTGCAACCCGATCAAGCACGGCGCGACGCTGGTCGTGCATTCGGCAACCAAATATCTGACCGGAAACGGCACTGTGACCGGCGGCGTGGTCGTCGATTCCGGCAAATTCGACTGGTCGGCGAGCGGCAAATTCCCCTCGCTGTCTGAGCCCGAGCCGGCCTATCACGGCCTTGCCTTCCACCCGGCGCTGGGGTCGATGGCCTTTACCTTCCATTCGATTGCCGTCGGTCTGCGCGATCTGGGCATGACCATGAACCCGCAAGGCGCGCATTACACCTTGATGGGGATCGAGACGCTGAGCCTGCGGATGCAGCGCCATGTCGAGAATGCCAAGGCCGTGGCCAAGTGGCTGGAGGCCGACCCGCGCGTGGCCCATGTCACCTATGCCGGGCTGGAAAGCAGCCCCTGGAACGACCGTGTGGCGCGGATTTGCCCCAAGGGCGCGGGGGCGCTGTTTACCTTTGCGCTGAAGGACGGCTACGAGGCTTGCGTAAAATTGATCAACAATCTCAAGCTGTTCAGCCATGTCGCCAATCTGGGTGACACCCGCAGCCTGATCATCCATTCGGCCTCGACCACGCACCGGCAACTGACCGAGGAACAGCAGATCAAGGCCGGGGCCGCGCCGAATGTGGTGCGCGTCTCGATCGGGATCGAGGACGTGGCCGATATCATCGCCGATCTGGATCAGGCGATGGCCAAGGCCACCGCCTGAGATTGCGCGCGCCGGCAAAACCGGCGCGCCGCGTTTATTGGGCGATTTCGTAGACCACCGTCACCGTGGCGGTGGTCGCGAGTTCCCCGCCCTCAACCGGAACGGGGGCCGCAGCCTCAGCAGCCGTCGCGCGGAACATCGGCGCGGGCTGCGAATAGCCGCCGTTTTCGGAAATTGAGACAATCCGGCCCAGCTTTGCCCCCGCCGCCTCGACCAGCAGGGTCGCGCGGGCCTTGGCATCGCCGACCGCCTTGGCCCGGGCCTCATCCATGGCGGGGCGGGGATTTGACAGACCAAAGGTCAATCCATTCAATGTGTTGGCCCCGTCACGCACGGCAGCATCCAGAACCTCGCCCAGTTTCGGCAGATCGCGAATCCGCACCATCACCTGATTGTTGGCCGAATAGCTGGCAATGCCCGGGGTCGCGCCGCTGTCATAGCCGGTCCAGTTCGGATTGAGCGAGAGGTTGGCCGTCTGCACATCGCGCTCGGCAATCCCGGCGGCCTTCAACCGCTCCAGCACCGCAGTCAGGGCGGCGGTATTGGCGGCCATCGCCTCGGCCGCCGTGTCGCCCTCGGTCGTGACCCCGAGCGACAGCACCGCCATATCCGGCGCCCCCTCGACCGAGCCTTCGCCCGTCACCGTGATGGTCGCCGGCACGGGCGTCTCGGCAAAGGCCGCCCCGGCCAGCGGCACGGCAAGGGCCGTCGACAGAACAATCGCCTTGAAAAAAGACATGAGTGAAACCTCCTTGGCTCAGGTCTTGCACATTTGGGATATCTGACGCGGGCCGCAAGCCGATCCTTGGCAGGGAGGCGGGCTTTTTCTTTCATTCGGCAAAAAGCTGCTGTAGGAAGTTGAAACCCGCGCGCGGCTGTATCCGCGCGCCCCTCGCACATGCTAGACGCCGGATATGAAACCGAGTTTTGCGATTAACCTGACAGAAGAAGGCGTCACGCTCCTGCACCGGACGGCGCGGGGATGGATGGACGTGGGCCATGTGGCCTTTTCCGACCCTGATCTTCCCGCCGCGCTGGATTTCCTGCGCTCGACCGCCATGGGGTTGTCGCCCAAGGGCCTCGCCTCCAAGGTCGTGATCCCCAACAGCCAGATCCTCTATACACGTGTCGCGGCCCCCGGCCCGGGGCGTGAGGCGCAGGCGGCCCAGATCGCCGCAGCCCTCGAAGGGCGCACGCCCTATGGCGTCGAGGATTTGGTCTTTGACTGGTCGGGTGAGGGCGAAGCGGTGGACGTGGCCGTTGTGGCGCGCGAAACGCTGGCCGAGGCCGAGGCTTTTGCGGTAGAGCATCGGTTCAACCCGGTCTCTTTCGTGGCGATCCCGGAAGAGGGCTTTGATCAAGAGCCGTTTTTCGGCACCTCAAGCATTGCCGGCACCATCCTGCCCGAGGGGCAGAGTGTCGAGCCTGACCTTGACCTGATCCAGACCGTGTCGCGCGACTTGCCCCGCGCCGAAGCGCCCGAACCCGAGCCATTGACGGAACCGGAACCTGCGCCAGTACCCACGCCAGAGAAGGCAGAGGAACCGGCGACGCGCGATCCCGAACCGGCGCCTGAACAGGCGGTTGTCCCGCCGGAACCGGAACCAGAAGCGCAGCCAGAGCCAGAGGCGCCTGCCCCCGCTCTACGGCCAGACCCGCCCGCGCCAGTGGCCGAGCCGCCGGCGCCTATGCCCGAACCGGTGGTTTCAACCGCCCGCCCGGCGCCCGGCATCGCCGATCTGCCCCCGGCACGCGGTGCCGAACGGCCTGTCAGCAGCGGCTTTTCTGCCCCGGCCCGGCCCGCAGCGCCGGCGCGCCCCGCCCCTCCTCCGGCGATCGAGGAAGAGGCCCCGATGGCCATCGATGTGCCCGTCGAGGAAGACCCCTTGCCGGTTGCCGCCGCTCCGCGCCCGACTACACAGCCGCGCAATGCCGG
>CALLZQ010000469.1 GCA_937858255.1 uncultured Tabrizicola sp. | reverse complement strand
CTCGAAACACATGCTGACCCCGGAACGCAGCATGGAGATCCAAAAGCTATTGGGGTCGGATATCGTCATGTGCTTTGACGAATGCCCGGCGCTGCCGGCGGATGAAAAGACCCTCGCCAATTCCATGCGCCTGTCGATGCGCTGGGCCGAGCGCTCGCGCGATGCCTTTGGCGACCGCCCGGGCCATGCCCTGTTTGGCATCATGCAGGGCGGCGACAATCGCGACCTGCGCGAGGAATCGGCGCGTGCGCTGGTCGATATCGGCTTTGACGGCTATGCGGTTGGCGGCCTCGCCGTGGGCGAGGGGCAAGAGATCATGTTCTCGGTCCTCGACTATGCGCCCGGTTTCCTGCCAACGGACAAGCCGCGCTATCTGATGGGCGTGGGCAAACCTGATGACATTGTTGGCGCCGTCCAGCGCGGGATTGATATGATGGACTGCGTTCTGCCCAGCCGGTCGGGCCGCACCGGGCAGGCTTGGACCCGCCGGGGGCAAGTCAATATCAAGAATGCCCGCCATCAGGACGACCCGCGCCCCCTGGATGAGAAATGCACCTGCCCCGCCTGCCGGAACTATTCCCGCGCCTATCTGCACCATGTGTTCCGCGCGCAAGAAATGATCTCGGGCATGCTGCTGACATGGCATAACCTGCACTACTATCAGGAGCTGATGCAGGGCCTGCGCGATGCGATTGCCGGGGGGCGGCTGGCCGCCTTTGTCGCCGATTTCCATGCCCAACGGGGCGAAGGCGACATTGCGCCGCTTTAGTCCGGCGGACCGAGGGTCTGCAGTTCCCGCCTTGCCGCCCCGCCCGCGCGGGGTCACAATGTTTGTACCGGCGTGGCCTGCCTTCTGGCATCTTCGTTGCACTGGTTGACTTGCCCCCGCCCGCCCCCCAGATATAGGGGCCGAACAGGGGAAAGTCGCAGTGCTGCCGAAGACCGGGGCCATGGCTTTCCTGCCGAGAAAGGATACGCGAATGAGCGAAACGCTTTCCCCCAGCTCTCCGGTGTTGCCGCTGCGCGACATCGTGGTGTTCCCGCATATGATCGTGCCGCTGTTTGTCGGCCGCGAAAAATCGGTGCGGGCGCTGGAAGAGGTCATGCAGGATGACAAGCAAATCCTGCTCTCCAGCCAGATTGACCCGACGGTGGACGATCCGGGCACCGATGGCATCTATCGTGTCGGTGTGCTGGCCAATGTGCTGCAACTGCTGAAACTGCCCGATGGCACCGTCAAGGTGCTGGTCGAGGGCAAGAGCCGGGTCAAGATCACCCGCTTCCTGCAAAATCCGGCCTTCTTTGAGGCCGAGGCGATGGCGCTGAACGAAACCCCCGGCGACAAGGCGGCGGTCGAGGCGATGCTGCGCGCCGTGGCGGATGAATTCGAGAAATACGCCAAGATCAAGAAGAACATCCCCGAAGAGGCCCTGTCCGCCGTGGCAGAGGCGCGTGAGCCGGCGCGTCTGGCCGATCTGGTCGCCGGCCATCTGGGGATCGAAGTGGCCCAGAAACAGGCGCTGCTGGAGACGCTCGATGTCTCTGAGCGGCTGGAAAAGGTCTATGGCCACATGCAGGGCGAGATGAGCGTTTTGCAGGTGGAGAAAAAGATCAAGAGCCGCGTCAAATCCCAGATGGAGAAGACGCAGCGCGAGTATTACCTG
>CALLZQ010000468.1 GCA_937858255.1 uncultured Tabrizicola sp. | reverse complement strand
CGGGGTGATGAGGATGGGCACGATCATGGGGTTGATAAATACCGCCATGACCGCCTTGCGATAGGGCATCTCGCCCCGGCTGAGGCCGAGTGCCGCCACAGTGCCCAGAACGGTCGCAACCACGGTCGAGAAAAACCCGATGATCACCGAGTTTTTCGCGGCATTCACCCACTGCGCCTCATTCCAGACCTGCGCCCACCAGGCGCTGTCGCGCGGCACGTCGGTCGGCACACCGGGGTGGGTCAGCAGCATGTCATACCAGCGCAGGCTGTAGCCCTCGGGGTCCAGCGCCAGCATCTTCTCGGTAAAGGTGAAATAGGGCTCGGCGTTGAACGAGAGCGGAATGACGATCAGGATCGGCGAGATCAGGAACAGAAAGATCAGGCAGCAGATCGTGATCCGGGTGTAGTACCAGACTCGCTCGAGCGGGCTTGCATAGATCGGAAGGGCCATGGCGCGCTTATCCCAGCTTGAGGTTGTCGATGCCCACGAGCTTGTCGTAGAGCCAGTAGAGGATCAGGACCATGGCCAGCAGGATCGCCGCCAGTGCCGCGGCCAGTGACCAGTTCAGGCTGTTGGTCATGTGGAAGGCGATCAGGTTCGAGATGAGCTGACCGCTGGCGCCGCCGACAAGCGCGGGGGTGATGTAATACCCGACCGCCAGAATGAAGACGAGCAGCGAGCCGGCCCCGATGCCCGGCAGGGTCTGCGGCAGGTAGACCCGGCGAAAGGCCGTCCAACTGGTCGCACCAAGGCTGCGGGCGGCCCGGACATATGAGGGCGGGATCGGCCGCATCACCGAATACAGCGGCAGGATCATGAAGGGCAGCAGGATATGGGTCATCGCAATGATGGTGCCGGCCTGATTATACATCATGGCGATGCGCCCATCCTCGCCGATGATGCCAAGGGCAACAAGGGTGTTGTTGACCACGCCCTGTTGCTGCAACAGGACCATCCAGCTTGTCGTCCGCACCAAGAGCGAGGTCCAGAACGGCAACAGCACCAGGATCATCAGCAGGTTCGACCATTTCAGCGACAGCGTCGCCAGCAGATGCGCGATGGGATAGGCCATGATCAGGCAGATCACCGTGATCATGCCGGCCATCACGAAGGTCCGGGTGAACAGCGTCACATAGATCTGCCGGTCTTCGGAAACCGAAACGATCTCGCCATTGTTGTCGCGGGTCATGTCCAGAGCGGCGAGAAAGAAGTTCGCACTATAGGCCGGCGCCACCTGACGCATTGTCGCCCAAAGCGCGGGATCAGCCCATTTCTCGTCATGGGCCAGCACGCCCTCCATATAGGGCGGCTCAAGTTTCTTGAAATTGCGGCCTGCCG
>CALLZQ010000467.1 GCA_937858255.1 uncultured Tabrizicola sp. | reverse complement strand
AACATCGCCTGCGCCTGTATGTCGACCCCGGGGGCGGCCCGCCCGTCGGCAAGGCGGCGGATCGCGCCGATCTCGGGGGCCGAGCCGCCGATCAGCACCACCCGCCCCGCCAGCGCCTTTGGGTCGTGGCGGCGTTCCAGCACCTCGGCGGCGGGCAGCCGCAGCGGTAAACCCGCCGCTGTCGGATCCGGCAAGAGCCGCAGCATCCCGCCCCGATCCATCCTGCCGGTCAGGTTGCCGGCGGTAAAACGGCCCGTGGCCGGATCCAGATGTACCATCGGCGCGCGTTCCAGCAGCCGCAGCGCCTCGAACGCAAGGCCGGGAACAGCGCTGCCGTCGATGGCCACAAACAGCGGCACCTGACGGGTGCTGCCCTGTTGCCCGACGGGCAGGGCGAGGGCGCCCAAACCGGCAGCGGGGAGACCCAGATCGGCGACCGGCACCTCGGCCCCCGGCGCAGACCAGAGCAAGCCCGCTGCCCCCTGAGGCAACAGCACCGGTACGCTACGCGGCGCCGGCCCGGGCTGCGGCGACATGGCAAAGCCAAGCACGGTCGGCACGCGCGCCATCGCCCCGGCAAGTTGCTGGTCGTCATCTGGCCCGGGCACCTGCGTTGCCAGCTCAGGCCGGCCCGTCACCTCGGCCAGTTGACGGGCCATCGCTGCGGGTGATCGGCTGTCGGCACCGGCGAACAGGATATCCACCGCGACTACTGCGGCCCCGCCCTCGGCTGCCGCATCGATCAGCCGGGCCACCCGGTCGCGCCGCCAGGGCCAGGGGCCAAACTGGTTCAGCGCGGCGGAGTCGATGTCGATGATCGTGACGCCCCTGTCGGTCACCTGCGGTGGCGGCACCTGCCGCAGCACCAGATCCTCGCCGAATTGATCCAGCCCGGCCCTGACCCCGGGGGCCAGCAGCGTCAGCCAAAGCGCGCAGAGGCCCGCCGCGCACAGCCCCGCCAGCGGCACGGGCGCGCGGCGCAGCAGTCCGGCCCATCGCCGCCCCATCGCGCGGATCAGTCGAACATCGCCATCACCTCATCCACCCTCGCGGCGGACCAGGTGCTGACCTTGCCGGGGGGATCGCCCGGCGCGGCGATGGTGACGCCTTCGCCGGCGGCAAGAATGGCCGTGCCGCCGCCCGCCGTGAAGGCGACGCTGCCACGCTCGACAAAGACCGCAAAGGCGCCCCGGCTGGGGCCGACGAAGAACCGGGTTCCGCGCACGGCGACCTGCCCAAAGACGCTGTCGATCACCAGCGGTTCGGCAGAGGTTTCAGGTGGCTTATCAATAAGGATCGCTCCCTCGCCCAGATCAAAGGCGAAACCCGCCGCCGCCCCCAGATCACGCAGGGCGATCCGGGTTTCGGCGGCCAGTTGCAGCGTCAGCCCAGAGGGAAACAGCAGATCGGCGCGGGCGGCGGCGGCAGTCGCCACCGTATCCTCGACATAGACCGGATCGGCGAGGGCAAGGGGCCGTGCCGTGCCGCCCTGTTCGGCCTCGACATGGCCTTCGACGCGGGTGGTATTGCCATGCGGCACTTCGGCCCGGACAGGCAGCGCGGCGGTGGCCAGCAAAATACCAAGGCAAAAGACCCCTGCAAGCTGGCGCAGGGCGGCAGTCGGCAACCGGTCGCGGGTCAGGTCGGCTTGGGTCATCGGCAGTCTCCGGCGAAGTTGCCTCTTGGCGCTATGGGGGGACTGTGGCACGAAAGAAGCTGGAAAAACAGTAGGGTTTCCCGAACAGTCGCGCCGGGGCGAACAGCCGCCCAGATCACCGGAGGCCGGGCCGTATGGCAGAGATCAGCCCCCTTAGCCGCGCCCAGATGGCGCGCTGGCGTTCCTTTCCCCCCTTTGCCGCGCTTGGCGAGGCGGCGCTTGCGGCGATCGCGGCCCGCTGCCAGATCCGCCATTGGGGCGCCGGTGCCGTGCTGTTTCAGCGGGGCGATCCGGGGGGCTGGATGGTTGCGCTGATTGACGGGCGGGTACGACTGGATATCTCGACCAGTGGCGGCCGCGTCCTTGCCCTGCGTAATGTCGAACCGGGCGAGTGTTTCGGCGAATTGACCCTCTTCGATGGCGCCGCGCGCTCGGCCACGGCGACGGCGCTTTGCCCGCTGACGGCCTATGTGCTGCACCGCGCCGATTATGAGAATTTGGCCGATGATCGCCCCGAGATCCCTGCCGGCATGGTGCGTTGGTTGGCCCGCCGTCTGCGCGAGACGACAGATCAACTGGCGGCGGTGGCGCTGTTGCCGCTTGAGGCGCGGACGGCGTGGTTTCTGCTGGGTGCCCTGAAATCGCTGCATGGGGTCGAAGAAAGCAGCGACCTGCCGCTGATGCTGAGCGTCAATCAGTCCGAGATCGCCCTGGTGCTGGGGGCGAGCCGGCCAAAGGTCAATCAGGCGATTCAGGAATTGGTCGCGCATGGCGCGGTGGCGCGCGGTCGGGGGCATCTGATCTGCCGGGCCGATTTGCTGGCCCGGCGGATTGAGACCCTGAGCAGCTAGGCGTCAATGTGCCTCGGCCCAGTTGGCGCCGCGACCGGCATCGACCACCAGCGGCACCTTGAGGCGCACCACTGGATCGGCGGCGCCCTCCATCACGGCGCGGGCGGTTTCGGTCAGACGATCAGCCTGATCCTCGGCCACTTCGAACAAGAGTTCGTCATGGACCTGCAACAGCATCTTGGCGTCGATCCCGTCAATCGCTGCGGGCATGCGGATCATCGCCCGGCGGATCACATCGGCGGCGGTGCCCTGAATGGGCGCGTTGATGGCGGCCCGTTTGGCGAAACCCGCGCCCGGCCCCTTGGCGTTGATGTCGGGTGTATGAATCTTGCGACCGAACAGGGTCTGCACATGGCCATTTGCCTGCGCAAATTTGACCGTTTCCGACATGTATTCCTTGATACCCGGAAAACGCTCAAAATACCGGTCGATAAAGCCCTGCGCCTCGGCCCGCGGAATGCGCAGGTTGCGGGCAAGGCCAAAGCCGGAAATGCCGTAGATCACGCCAAAGTTGATGGCCTTGGCCTGCCGCCGGATATCGGGCGTCATCTGGTTCAAGGGCACGTTGAACATCTCGGACGCCGTCATCGCATGGATGTCGATCCCCTCCTTGAACGCCTGCTGGAGGCTGGGCAGATCGGCGATATGGGCCAGAATCCGCAACTCGATCTGGCTGTAGTCAAGGCTGACGATCACCCGGCCCTTGGGTGCCACAAAGGCCTCGCGGATACGGCGACCCTCTTCGGAGCGAACGGGGATGTTTTGCAGGTTCGGATCGGTCGAGGCGAGCCGCCCGGTATTCGCCC
>CALLZQ010000466.1 GCA_937858255.1 uncultured Tabrizicola sp. | reverse complement strand
CGCGGACCGGGCGGCCCCCGATGCCTAATATGGGACGGTGTCCGTCCAGACCCGCTATCGGGCCGAGAACCGGCTCCGTGCCGGGCCGGGGCTGCCGCGATTTGAGGCGTTGACCGGCCTTGTCTATGCGGGCCTGTCGCTGTTGGGGATGCAGGCATTGGTCGCGCCGGCGATTGCCGCGCTGGCCGATGAGGCCGGGCGCGAGATCGACGCCTCGGGCGGGATTGCCACGCGGAATCCCGAAGAATTGCTCGAGGTCTTTACCCTGCTAAACTGGGCGGCGCTGGCAATGACCGATGCCGGCCACCCGGTGCCCGAGGCGCATCAGGCGGCGATGGAGCGGATCGCCCCGACCTTACGCGCGCTGCGGCATTCCGACGGCGGGTTGGCGCGGTTCCATGGGGGCGGCCGCGGGCTGGAGGGGCGGCTGGACCATGCGCTTGCCAGTGCCGGGGTGCGGACGCTGGCGCCGCAGGGGGCGGCGATGGGCTTCATCCGCCTGTCGGGCGGGCGCACGACCCTGATCATTGATGCCGCCGACCCGCCGGGGGGCGATGCGGGCAAATCCGCCCATGCCTCGACCCTTGCGTTTGAGGTGACGTCGGGGCGCCGGCCGCTGATTGTCAATTGTGGCTCGGGTGCACCCTTTGGCACCGAATGGCGGCGGGCGGGGCGGGCCACGCCCTCGCATTCGACGCTGGCGATCGAAGGGGTGTCGTCATCGCGTTTTGGCAAGGCCGGTACCGACGTTTTGGCCGAGCGGGCCCATGTCCTGACCCAGCGCCAGATGGATACGGAAACCGGCCATGGCCTGCATCTGGCCCATGACGGCTGGGCGCTGACCCATGGACTCAGTCATGGGCGGGACATCGTTCTGTCGGGCGACGGGCGCCATGTTGCGGGTGAGGATCGGCTGGTATCGCTGAACCCCAAGGGGCGGGCGCGATTCGAACAGGTGCTGACCGCGACCGGGTTAAAGGGCGTCCCCTTTACCATCCGCTTTCACATCCACCCCGATGCCGATGCGGCGCTGGACATGGGCGGGACCGCCGTCTCGGTTGCGCTGAAATCGGGTGAGATCTGGGTATTTCGCCACGATGGGCGCACACGGCTGTCGCTGGAACCCTCGGTCTATCTGGAAAAGGGCCGTCTGCGCCCGCGTGCGACAAAACAGATCGTGCTTTCGGGCCTTGCCGCCGAGATCGAGACCCGTATCGGCTGGACCTTGGCGAAGGCACAGGATACTCCCACCGCCATCCGCGATCTGGACCGGGATGATCTGCCGGTCCCGCTCTGACCCCTGTCTGGACCGAAGGCTGCCCCATGACCGACCTCGTTGCCCCGCGCCGCGCGCTGATTTCCGTTTCCGACAAATCCGGCCTGATTGATCTGGCCCGGGCACTGCATGAACGGGGGGTGGAGCTGCTCTCGACCGGCGGCACCAGCGGAATGCTGCGCAAGGCTGGCATGCCGGTGCGCGATGTGTCCGAGGTGACCGGCTTCCCCGAGATGATGGATGGCCGGGTGAAAACGCTGCATCCGCGCGTGCATGGCGGCCTCTTGGCGCTGCGCGACAATGCCGAGCATATGGCGGCGATGGACGAACATGGGATCGGCCAGATCGATATTCTGATCGTCAACCTATATCCTTTTGAGGCCGCCTTGGCCCGTGGCGCCGATTATGATGAGATGATCGAGAATATCGATATCGGCGGGCCGGCGATGATCCGGGCGGCGGCCAAGAACCATGGTTTTGTGACCACGGTCGTGGATGTCGAGGATTACCCGGCGCTTTTGGCTGAACTGGACGCGCATGAGGGCAAGACCAGCTATGCTTTCCGGCAGCGGCTGGCGCAGATCGCCTATGCCCGGACCGGCGCCTATGATGCGGCGGTCAGTTCCTGGATGGCATCGGCGATTGGCGAGACCGCGCCGCGCCGTCGGGTGGTGGCGGGCAAGCTGGCCCAGACCCTGCGCTATGGCGAAAACCCGCATCAGGATGCGGCCTTCTATGTGGATGGCACAGGTCGCCCCGGCGTGGCAACGGCCCGCCAGCATCAGGGCAAGGAGTTGTCCTACAACAACATCAATGACACCGATGCCGCCTTTGAACTGGTGGCGGAATTCGACCCGGCAGAAAGTGCGGCCGTTGCCATTATCAAACATGCCAACCCCTGCGGCGTGGCGCGGGGGGCAACGCTGCTGGAAGCCTATCAGAAGGCCTTTGATTGCGACCGCACCTCGGCCTTTGGCGGGATCGTGGCGCGGAATCGCGGGCTGCATGCCGATACGGCGAACGCGATCACCGAGAACTTTGCCGAGGTGGTGATTGCCACCGGAGCGAACGATGAGGCCAAAGAAATCTTTGCCGCCAAAAAGAACCTGCGCCTCTTGACGACCGAGGGGCTGCCCAATGTCCGCGATACGTCGCTGACGGTGCGGCAGGTCGCCGGCGGTATGCTGGTGCAGGACAAGGATACCGGCTTTGTCGGCATGGATGACCTGAAGGTCGTGACGAAAAAGGCCCCGACGGACGCGCAGATGCAGGATCTGCTGTTTGCGTGGAAGGTCGGCAAGCACGTCAAGTCGAATGCCATCGTCTATGTGCGCGACGGCGCGACCGTGGGGGTTGGCGCCGGGCAGATGAGCCGCCTCGATTCCGCGCTGATCGCCGCGAAAAAGGCCGAACGCATGGCCGAGGCGCTGGGTCTGCCGCAGCCGTTGACCATCGGTTCGGCGGTCGCCTCGGACGCGTTCTTCCCCTTCCCCGACGGGTTGATGGAGGCCGCCGCCGCCGGTGCGACCTGTGTGATCCAGCCGGGCGGCTCGATGCGCGATGCCGAAGTGATTGCCGCCGCCGATGCGGCTGGCCTTGCCATGGTCTTTACCGGGATGCGCCACTTCCGCCACTGAGGGCCCCATGAAACTTGCCGCGCTGACTGCCGTCCTGACGTTTGCACTGGATCAAGCCAGCAAGCTGGCCGTGGTGCAGGGTCTGAACCTGATCGAGCGCGGGGTGATCGAGGTTGCCCCGCCCTATCTGGTGTTTCGGATGGCGTGGAATCGCGGCATCAACTTTGGCCTCTTCGCGGGCGATGCGGAACTGGTGCGCTGGGGCCTGATCGTGATGGCGCTGGCGATTTCCGCCGGGGTCTGGGTCTGGGTGCGGCGCAGCACGCCCGGCCCGCTGATGCAGGTCGCGGCGGGTCTCTTGATCGGGGGCGCCCTCGGGAATGTGATCGACCGGCTGACCTATGGCGCGGTGGCCGATTTCCTGAACATGTCTTGCTGCGGGATCGAAAACCCCTTTGCCTTCAACGTCGCGGATATTGCGGTCTTTGCCGGGGCCTTTGGATTGGTCCTGTTCGGCGAGGGCGGAAAGGGTGGGGCCAAACCCCGCCGAGCCGGTCGAAAGACCCCGTGACGCGCCCGGGCGATTGCGCTATGACGGGGCAAACAGGATGCGGAGGCAAGTCATGACGGCAGGGCGGATACTGCTCGCGATTCCACTCGCGGCGATGCTGTCCGCCTGCGGCAATGGCGACCGGGTGCCCAGCCTGATGAACCTGCGCTCGACCACCGCGGGGCCTGACGAATTCGGGATTCTGCCGCCCAAGCCTTTGGAAATGCCCAAGGATCTGGCCGCGTTGCCCGAACCCACGCCGGGTGGGAACAACCTGACCGATCCAACGCCTGAGGCCGATGCCATTGTTGCGCTTGGCGGCAAGCCGGGTCGCGGCGCGGGCCTTGATGCCGGGATTCTGAACCATGCTTCGCGCTTTGGCGTGGCGGGCGACATCCGACAGACCCTTGCAGCCGAGGATCTGAACTGGCGGCGCGACAATGACGGGCGCATTCTGGAACGCTTGCTGAACGTCAATGTCTACTATCGCGCCTATGAAAAGATGTCGCTCGACCAGCATGCCGAACTGTTCCGCTGGCGGCAAAAGGGGGTGAAGACGCCATCGGCCCCGCCCCCGCAAGAGGGTGAAACCCAGTAGGTCACGTTCCCGTTGAGTGGCCCCCGGATGGGTTGACCATTCCCCGCATCTTCGTAGCTAATCCGATGGAAACCGAAGGGGGAGGTCCGCGATGACCCGCCGCGCGCTCGCGCTTTGTTTGCTGACGGTCTGGCCCGGCGCAGGTGTTGCCGCCGCGGTCGACGATGTGACCACATTCACGCTTGAGAATGGTCTGGAAGTGGTGGTGATCGAGGATCACCGCGCCCCTGCCGTGACCCAGATGGTCTGGTATCGGGTCGGCGCCGCCGATGAGGCCCCCGGCAAATCCGGCATCGCGCATTTTCTGGAACATCTGATGTTTCAGGGCACCGACGATCTGGCGCCGGGCGAATTCAGCGCCACGGTCGAGGCCAATGGCGGCGATGACAACGCCTTTACCAGTTGGGATTATACCAGCTATTTTCAGCGCGTGGCCGCCGACCGTCTGGATCTGATGATGCAGATGGAGGCCGACCGGATGCGCGACCTGCAACTTCTCGACAGCGATGTGGTGACAGAACGCAATGTCATCATCGAAGAGCGCAAGACCCGCACCGATTCCAACCCCGGCGGGTTGCTCAACGAACAATTGCGGGCGGCGCAGTTCCTCAATCATCCCTATGCCGTACCGGTGATCGGCTGGAAGCATGAGATCGAGGCGCTGAACCGGCAGGACGCGCTGGATTTCTACCGGCTGTATTATGCGCCGAACAATGCGATCCTGGTGGTTGCCGGCGATGTCCAGCCCGATGAGGTGCGCCGTCTGGCCGAGACGCATTACGGCCCGCTGAAACCGTCAGAGGGAATCCCGCCCCGTATCCGCCCGGCCGAACCGCCGCAACTGGCCGAGCGCCGGTTGACCTATCGCGATGCAAGGGTCTCTGAACCCTATGCGACGCGCAGTTATCTTGCGCCCGAGCGCGACCCCGGCGATCAGGGCAAGGCGGCGGCGCTGACCATACTGGCCGAGCTTTTGGGCGGTTCCGGTCAGACCTCGCTCTTCGCGCAGGGGCTGCAATTCGGCAGCGATCCGGTGGCGATCTATTCGTCGGCTTATTACGATGGCACCTCGGTTGATGATGGCACCTTTGGTGTTGTGGTGATGCCCGCGCCCGGCAAGACGCTGGCAGAGGCCGAGGCGGCAATGGATGATATCATCGCCGCATTTCTGGAAACCGGCCCCGGCCCCGAGGATTTCGCGCGGATCAAGACCCAGATCCGCGCCGGCGAGATCTATGCGCGCGACAATGTCGATGGGCTGGCCCGACGCTATGGCGCGGCACTGGCCGTCGGGCTGAGTCTGGAGGATATCCGCGACTGGCCCGAGGTGCTGGCCGCCGTGACACCAGAGCAGGTGGTGGATGTGGCCCGAGAGACCCTTGATCGCCGCCGGGCCGTCACGGGCTGGCTGATGCCGGAACAAGAGGCAAATCAATGAAGATTCTCAAACTTGCGGCACTGCTGACCGCCTTTGCCCTGCCGGTGCGGGCAGAAATCGCCATCCAGACGGTGACATCGCCGGGCGGGATCAATGCCTGGCTGGTCGAAGACCACAACATTCCCTTTACCGCGCTGGAAATCCGCTTTCGCGGGGGCACCTCGCTTGACGATCCATCGCGCCGCGGCGCGGTCAACCTGATGGCCGCGCTGATCGAAGAGGGCACGGGGGATCTGGACAGCGCAGGCTTTGCCCGGGCGCGGGATTCGCTGGCGGCCAGCTTTGGCTTTGACTCGGACGATGATGCGGTATCCGTCTCGGCAAGGTTTTTGACGGAAAACCGCGATCAGGCGGTGGATTTGCTGCGCCGCGCCTTGGTCGAGCCGCGTTTCGATCAAGAGGCGGTGGACCGTGTGCGCGGGCAGGTGCTGGCCAATATCCGGTCCGAGGCCAAGGATCAGGGCGATCTGGCCGGCAAGAAATTGCGCGCCATGAGTTTCGGCGATCATCCCTATGCCAGTTCCGGGGATGGCACGCTGGAAACTGTGGCCGCGCTGACCCGCGATGACGTGGTGGCGGCGCATCGCGATGCCTTGGCGCGTGATCGGGTGTATGTCGCGGCGGCGGGCGATATTGATGCGCAGACGCTGGGTCTGGTCATCGACAAACTGCTGGCGGGCCTGCCTGAAACCGGCAAGCCGCTGCCACCCCGCGCGCCGATGAATTTGAAGGGGGGGATCACTGTGGTCGATTTCCCTGGTCCGCAATCGACGGTTCTCTTCGCGCAAGAGGGGGTCAAGCGCGATGATCCAGATTTCTTTGCGGCCTCGCTCCTCAATGAAATCGTCGGCGGGGGGCGGTTCAGCGCCCGCCTGATGACCGAAGTGCGCGAAAAGCGCGGCCTTACCTATGGGATCGGATCCTACCTCGTCGGTTACGATCTGGCCGAAATGTATATGGGCCAGTTTTCCAGCGCCAATGCGACGGTTGGTCAGGCGATCGAGGTGATCCGGGACGAATGGCGCCGGGTGGCCGAAGAGGGAGTGACCGAAGAAGAACTGGCCACCGCCAAGACCTATATGACGGGCAGCTACCCGTTGCGCTTTGACGGCAACGGGCCGATTGCGAATATTCTGGTGGGGATGCAGATGATCGGCCTTGGTGTCGACTACCCGGCAAGCCGTAACGACAAGGTTATGGCGGTGACGATGGAGGATATTCGCCGCGTCGCCCGGCGGTTGTTCCGCCCGGATGACCTGCATTTCGTGGTGGTCGGGCAGCCAGAGGGTGTGACCTCAACCCCTTAGCAAGGTTGTGGCCCGCCGCGCCGGGGCCTTGCGAATCTGTGGCCCTTGGCGCGGGGGCCTGCTAGAGTTGGGGGTATGAATTCCATCACCCCCAACATATCCACAGATCGCCCGGTGATCCGCCCGCTGGATGAGGCGGCGATCAACCGTATCGCCGCCGGTGAAGTGGTCGAAAGGCCGGCCTCGGCGGTTAAGGAGCTGGTCGAAAACGCGCTGGATGCCGGGGCGACGCGCATCACGGTGGATTTCGCCGATGGCGGCAAGACCCTGATCCGGGTTACGGACGATGGCATCGGCATGAGTGCCGAGGATCTGCCCTTGGCCGTGGCGCGTCATGCGACGTCCAAGATCGACGGGTCTGATCTGCTCGACATCCGCTCGTTCGGGTTCCGCGGCGAGGCGCTTGCTTCGCTGGGTGCGGTGGGCCGGCTGACCATCACCAGCAGACCGCAGGGCGGAGAGGCGGCGCAGATCACCGTCTCGGGCGGGCGGATGTCGCCGGTGCGCCCGGCTGCCCATGGGCGGGGCACGGTGGTCGAGTTGCGCGATCTGTTCTTTGCCACACCGGCGCGGCTGAAATTTCTGCGCAGCGATCGGGCCGAGGCGCAGGCCATTGCCGAGGTGGTGCGGCGTCTGGCGATGGCTGAACCTTTTGTCGGCTTTACCCTGAATGAGGTTTCAGAGCGCCAGCCCCGCACCATCTTTCGCGCCGATCCGCAATCGGGCGATCTGTTCGAGGCGATGCACGGTCGTCTGACCGGCATCCTTGGCGCCGACTTTACCCAGAATGCGCTGAAGATTGATGTCGAGCGCGATGGCTTGCGACTGACCGGCTATGCGGCCTTGCCGACCTATTCGCGCGGGTCAACGGCGCAGCAATACGTCTTTGTCAACGGGCGCCCGGTGCTGGACCGCATGCTGCTGACGGCGTTGCGCGTGGCCTATTTCGACTTCCTTTCGCGCGACCGCCATCCGGCGGCGGTGTTGAACCTGCTGGTCGATCCGCAGCGCGTTGATGTGAACGTCCACCCCGCCAAGGCCGAGGTGCGCTTTCGCGAGCCAGAGGCGGCGCGCAGTCTGATCATCTCGGGCCTGCGGCATGCGCTTGGCGGTGCGGGCCATCGCGCATCTTCCACCGTGGCGGATGAGACCTTGGCCGCAATGCGGCCAGAGTCTGCGGTGATGCGGTCGCTGTGGTCCTATCAGCCAGCACCGCGTCCCACGCCCGAGGCGCTGGAAATCTCTGCCCGCGCCCAAGCCCCTGCCGGATTTGCAGAGGCACCCTCGGCACGTCTGGCCGAAGCGGTTTTCCCCGAGGCGCAGGACCACCCCCTCGGCGCGGCGCGGGCACAACTGCATGAGAACTACATTGTTGCCCAGACCGCGGATGGGATTGTCATTGTTGATCAGCATGCCGCGCATGAGCGGCTGGTCTATGAACGGCTCAAGCGCCAGATGGCCGAACAGGGCGTTGCCCGCCACGCCCTGCTGATCCCCGCGATCGTG
>CALLZQ010000465.1 GCA_937858255.1 uncultured Tabrizicola sp. | reverse complement strand
CTTCCAGGTCGCAGACTACGGCCTCGTCGCTGACCTCTTCTCAGCCGTCCCGGAAATGACCAGCAAGCTCTGATCACAACGATCACAACACGGAAAGGGCGCCCTAATGGGCGCCCTTTCGCTTTCAGGCAGGCCCCGTCAGGACCCGCGACAGACCCGCGGCAACTTCGCGATGCGCGGCCGGTCCGGGCAAGCCGTTCGCCACCGGCATATCGAGCGGCCCAAGCACCATCCCCTCGGTCGCCCTGTCCACCGCCTCTGGCGACAAGACCACCTCCAGATAATCCTTGGCCAAGGGCCGGACGGCAGCGATCATGTCCCGGTCAACCAACAGCGGCTCACGCTCCAGATCCGCGCGCCGCCCCGGGGCCGGTGGTGGACGCGGTCCGATCCATAACAGGACCGTCCGACCATGCAGCTCTCGCAGCAGTCCCCGCATCTGCCGGACCCAGACGGCACGCAACTCATCCGCCACCACCTCAAACCGGTCGGGCGACCGGGCCTGCAATTGGCGCAGCATATGTCGGGTGAAGTGAAATTCGGTAAAATCGATCTCGCGGAAAATCGAGCGCAGCAGCGGTGTTGCCGCCACAAAGCGGTCATTGCGGCGCGGATGAACCGAATAGAACCGATTTGACAGATTCTGCGCCCCCATGATCTGCACCACGGCCAGACGCGCCCGCTCGGCAATGCCAAGGGCGTCGGCATCCTTGAGAAAGGCATCCACCCCGGCATTCACCAGCCCCATGTTGATCATCCGCACCCCGGTTTGGGCCTCAACGAGGGTTGGAAAGGGTTCCGGCACGAACTTGCCATAGGTTTCGGTCCCCCCCAGAACCGCGACATAGGGCGGCACCAGATCGCGCCGAGGCCCGCGAAACAACAGACGTGACGTGCCATAGCGGCACGGGTAATAGTCGAGCGACCCGTCGCCCGGATATTCATAGGCCATTACACCCACCCAGATTTTCTTACACCCACAGGCGAGGCTGCCCGATTCCCCTTACCAAAGGGCTAAATGCAGGTTTTTCCTTAAATTTGTCGCAGCCCCTCCACCCTTGCCCCGACACAACCCCGGGCATAAGGTGACGGCGCAAGATGAAACGGAGTGCGAGAATGGAAATCCGCAGCGTGGGCGTGGTCGGCGCGGGGCAGATGGGCAACGGGATTGCCCATGTCTTTGCCCTTGCAGGGTATGACGTGACGATGAGCGATATCAGCGATGCCGCGCTGGAAAAGGCCATCGCCACCATCGACCGCAATCTTGAGGGGCGGGTTTCGTGTGGCAAGATCACCGCCGAGGCAAAGGCCGCTGCCATGGGTCGTATCCGCACCACCCGTAAGCTGGCCGATCTTGGCCCCTCGGATCTGATCATTGAGGCCGCGACCGAACGCGAAACCGTCAAGCAGGCGATCTTCGAGGATCTGCTGCCGCATCTGAAACCGACGACGATCCTGACCTCGAACACATCGTCGATCTCGATCACCCGGCTGGCCAGCCGCACAGACCGGCCCGAGAAGTTCATGGGGTTCCACTTCATGAATCCCGTGCCGGTGATGCAACTGGTCGAACTGATCCGGGGCATCGCCACCGACCAGGACACCTGGGACACGCTGCATGAGGTGGTTCGCAAACTGGGCAAGACCGCCGCCAGTGCCGAGGATTTTCCGGCCTTCATCGTCAACCGCATTCTGATGCCGATGATCAATGAGGCGGTCTATACGCTGTATGAAGGGGTTGGCTCGGTCAAATCCATTGATGAGTCGCTGAAACTGGGGGCAAATCACCCGATGGGGCCGCTGGAGCTGGCCGATTTCATCGGGCTGGACACCTGCCTTGCCATCATGAACGTGCTGCATGACGGTCTGGCCGATACCAAATACCGCCCCTGCCCGCTGTTGACGAAATATGTCGAGGCCGGCTGGCTGGGCCGCAAGACCCAGCGCGGCTTTTACGATTATCGGGGGGAAACCCCGGTCCCGACCCGTTAGGGCCGCAGATCCAGCGTCACCCCGCGCAGCCATGTCAGAAAGCCGCGCGGGTTTCCTTGCCATTCCCGCAACGCCTCGGGCGGGATCGGCGCCCCGATCACCGGGCGCTGCGGACGAAACAGGGCCTTGCGGATCTCATACAGCAGCAGCCCCTGCCGCAGCGTCGCCGACAGCCGGTTGGCGATCTGATAGGCCCGCGTGTTCTGCCCGGTGAAATGCACCGGCACCACCGTCGCGCCCGAGCGCATGATCATCTTATGGGTGAAGGGGTTCCACTCCCCCTCAATCGCCGGGCCGAAAAACGTCTCGGAACTGGCGACCTTGCCTGCGGGGAACAGGATGATCACACCGCCCTGGCGCAGCACCTCCATCGCGCGTTGCCGCATTTCAAGCCCGGCCTCCCGGGCGTTTTCCTCATGCGGGAACGGGACCGGGATGATGAATTCTTCGATCTCGGGGATACCGGTCAGCAATGAGCGTGTCAGGATCTTGAAATCGGACCGGACGCGGTTGACGATCTCTGCCAGCACCATGCCGTCCACCAGCCCATGCGGATGATTTGCCACCACAACGACCGGGCCAGTGGCCGGAATCTGCGCGATTTCCTCGGCGGGGGTGTCGATGCGGATCCCCATCTGCCGCAGGGCCTTGGGCCAGAAAGGCGCACCGAAAGGTGCCCCCGACCGCTCAAACTCGCGGATCATCCGCAAAAGCGTGACCTTGGCGGTCAGCCATTCGATTGTACGAATGCTGCCTGCCTTGAATGGGTTGGTAAACGTGCCGGCATAAGACAGCCGCCGCATGTCATATTGCCGGGACGCAGGCGCCGGCGGCTCTGCCGCAAGGGGGGTATCTGCCCGAGACTTTTCGCCCAAGATCAAAGCGCCTTTTCCGACCCGCCGGATCGGGTCAGAAATCCTCTCCGAACCGATTGGCGACAAGCTTTTCAAGCGCCTCGGCCAGAGGCTCGGCCTCATCGCCAGACGTTTCCACCTCAATAGAGGTTCCGCGCGAGGCTGCCAACATCAAAAGCCCCATGATCGAGTCGCCCGAGACGGTCATGCCATCCTTGCTGACATTCGCGCGGGCCTCGTGGGCTTCGACCACTTCGACGAACTTGGCCGACGCACGCGCGTGCAGGCCCTTTTCATTGACGATCTTCAATGTCTTGACGGCCAAACGCTATGCCCCTTTGCCCAGGTCCAGGCTGTTGATATATTTGCGCCCCGCATCCAGCGCGGCGGCGACGGCCTCGGCGATTTCAAGCTCACGCGATTTGGTCAGCTTGATCAGCATTGGCAGATTGGCGCCATAGACAATGCGCCGGTCCGGCCCGCAACAGGCCATCAACGACAGGTTCGACGGCGAACCACCGAACATATCCGTCACCACCACCACACCATCGCCGCTGTCCACAGCATCGGCCGCGCCGCAGATTTCGGCTTGCTTCGCGCTGCGATCATGGTCGTCCTCGATGGCGATGGCGCGCATCTGGTCTTGCTTGCCGACCACATGCTCAACCGCCGAGAGATACTCTCGGGCCAGCCCGCCATGTGCCACGATCACGATTCCGATCACGCGTTTTCCACCCCGTTGGCGGCCCCGCTTGCCACGGCAGCGACGGCGGCCCGCCTTTCCAGTTCCCGATGACGTTTTGACACTGCCCATCCGGTTTCTGCAAGTGCATTGGCAAGCAATTCGGTCATCAGAACCGATCTGTGTTGCCCGCCGGTACACCCGAACCCGATCGACAGATGGGATTTCCCCTCATCCTTATGGGCGGGCAGGAGAAAGAGCAGCAGGTCCCGCAGCTTCTGGTAGAATTCGGCGAATCTGGGGTCGGCCGTGACATAGGCCGCAACTGCCGCATCCCGCCCGTCGAGCGGACGCAAACCCGGGTCCCAATGCGGATTACGCAAAAACCGGCAATCGAAAATCATGTCGAGGCCCCGCGGCAGGCCCCGCTTGTAACTGAAACTCTGGACAGAAACCGACAGCCCCGGCGCCGTACCCACGGCATACCAGCGCGAAACCTGCTCTTTCAGCCCATGCACTGTCAGATCGCTGGTGTCGATCATATGATCGGCCCGCACACGGATCGGGCCCAGCAGATCGATCTCGCGCTCGACCCCCTCTTCCGGGCTCTGGTCCGGGGCCAGCGGATGCCGCCGCCGGGTCTCACTAAAGCGGCGGATCAACACCCCGGGCTGGCAGTCGAGATACAGGACATCCAAATCCACCCGTGGATTTCGCGTCAGCCTGTCAATCAGCTCGATCAGGGTCTGGGCGTTGAAATCACGGTTGCGCACGTCGATCCCCAGCGCGATGGGGCGGCCCGAAGGCTCAATCTCGACCAGACGATGCACAAAGCTCATCGGCAGGTTGTCGATCACTTCATAGCCGATATCCTCGAACGCCTTGATCGCGGTCGAGCGCCCCGCACCCGAGGGGCCGGTCACCAGCACCAGGCGAATGGTATCGCCCCGATCCGCGCTGTTGTCGCCAGACCCCGTCATCTTTGCCCCTGATCGCCGCGCCCATAGCGCATGTAAAGCATCAACCCAAAGGGAAAATGGTCGCTTTGCTGGCCAAGAACAAGGGGAAGTGTCACCCCCAGAATGGGATAGTGTCGCAGGGGTGGCAATCGGTCAGTCTCGGGTTGGTCCAGATCGACCACAGCGGTCAGATCGACCTCTGGCTGATACGGTGCGCGCAGCAGGCCAATTCCCCGCGCCTCGATCAACCCGGCCAGCGGCGCCGGGGCCCAGGCGGTCAGACACTCATCCTGACGGCGAACCAGCACCCGATCATCCGCCACCAGCCCGGCCCCCAGCGCCATCAAGCGCATGGCCAGACTGGATTTGCCGGCCCCTGCCCGCCCCAGAATCAAAAGGCCACGACCGTCAATCGCAACGGCCGTGGCATGCAGGTTCTCTTCCATCGACCGGCGTCAGACCGGTAGGCCCACGACAAAGCGCGCGCCCAGCGGCTCGGATGTCGCATCGGCGGTGGTCGGGCGGATATTCTCGGCCCAGATCACGCCGCCATGCGCCTCGACGATCTGCTTTGAAATCGACAGGCCCAGACCCGAGTTATTGCCGAAATCATTCTTGGGCCGTTCCGAGTAAAAGCGTTTGAAGATCTTGGTCAGGGCCTGTTCGGGAATGCCCGGGCCGGTATCCTCGACCACGATCAGCACCCGGTTGTCGCGCCGCCTTGCCCAGACCCGCACCGCATCGCCATCTTCGCAAAAGGAAATGGCATTGGTGATCAGGTTGACGAAGACCTGCGCCAGTCGCGCCTCCAGCCCGTTGATCCGTATCGGATCGGCGGGGAAGTCGGTGATCAGTTCAATCCCCTTGGTCGCGGCCTGTTCCCCCAGATAGTCGCTGAGATTCGACAGGGTGCGGGTCAGGTTGAACTCTTCTTCCTGTTCTTTGACCAGCTCGCTATCGAGGCGCGAGGCATTGGAAATATCGCTGACCAGCCGGTCGAGGCGGCGCACATCGTGGTCAATCACTTCCAGCAGCCGCGTGCGCTGATCGTCGCGCTTGGCCACATGCATCGAAGCCACGGCCGAACGCAGGCTCGCTAGCGGGTTCTTGATCTCATGCGCCACATCGGCGGCGAATTGTTCGTTGGCGTCGATCCGGTCGTAAAGCGCCGCCACCATGCCCCGCATCGCGCCCGACAGCCGCCCGATCTCATCCGGCCGTGCGGTCAGGTCGGGGATGCGCACGCGCGACGGGCTCATCTTGCGGGCGTTCTTGTCGCGCCCGATTTCGGCCGCGGCGGCCAGATCGCTCAGAGGGTTGGCGATGGTTGAGGCCAGCACGAGGCTGAGGCCGATCGACACGATCACCGCGATGACGAACATCTGCAGGACCTGCTCGCGCTCCACCCGGACAAGCTGGTCGATCTCGCCGGCGACCGAGGTCAGCCCGACCACGCCCACCACCTGGTTTCCGTGGCGCACGGGCGTGGCGACCGCAAAGATCGCGGCCCCGGCCGGCGTCTTGCGCGAAGCGACCTGGGTGGTTCCACCCAAGGCTTCCGGCACCAGTTCGCGCACCATCTCCTGCACGCTGGCGGGTTCGCCGTCGACACCCTTGTCCGCGAACAACCCCGCGATCCCCTCCCAAAGGCGGTTCAGGAAATCGGTAATCAGGGTCGAGCGATGATCGACGCCGAAGCCATGAACTTCTTCCGGTGGCCGGCGTGCAACGCTGTCGGAACCGCCGATCAAGTTGCTGCCGGGGTCGAAAACGAACAGCTCCGCCCCGTCGGGCAGCTCCAGCTCGGCAATGGTGTCGGTCACGTCGATGCCATCGCCGGCCGCCATGTTGACCGGCACATTCACCGGCAGGATCGCCTCAAACACATCGGCGATCAGCTGCGCTTCATTCACCAGACCAACTTCGCGTTGCAACACCAGCGAGGCACGGAAAGGATTCAGGTAAAGAACTCCGGCGACAAGCACGATCATCGCCAGCAGGTTGAACGTGATGATCTTGCGGGCAAGCGGCGAGCGGTTGATCAGGATGAAGCCACGCTTCTGGCGGCTTTCCTCCAAACCTTCCCCGACCTCGGCCGAGACCCAGTCTTCGCCGAGCACGACATCCGGCTTGGCTCTTTTGGGTCTGGCCCTACCCAATCCTATCCGTCCCGCGATTGTCATTCTTCGTTGTAACGATAGCCGATGCCGTAAAGCGTTTCGATGGCGGAAAACTCGTCATCGGCGCTGCGCATCTTCTTGCGCAGGCGCTTGATGTGGCTGTCGATGGTGCGGTCGTCAACATAGACCTGATCGTCATAGGCCACGTCCATCAGCTGATCGCGCGACTTCACGAAACCCGGACGCTGCGCGAGCGCCTGCAACAGCAGGAACTCGGTGACGGTCAGGGTGACTTCCTTACCCTTCCAGGTTACCGAATGGCGCAGCGGGTCCATCGTCAGAGAGCCGCGCACGATGACCTTGTTTTCCTCGCTCGTGGCGACCTCACCAGTAGAGATCGCCTCCTGCCGGCGCAACAGCGCACGGATGCGTTCGACCAGAAGCCTCTGGGAAAAGGGCTTTTTCACATAATCGTCCGCGCCCATGCGCAGGCCCAGAACCTCGTCGATCTCATCGTCCTTCGAGGTCAGGAAGATCACCGGCATCGAGGTTTTCTGCCGCAGGCGCTGCAACAGATCCATCCCGTCCATGCGCGGCATCTTGATATCCAGCACGGCCATGTCCGGCATGCGCTTGTTGAACGCATCAAGTGCGGCCTGGCCGTCATTATAGGTCTCGACCTCGAATCCCTCGGCCTCGAGCGTCATCGATACCGAAGTAAGAATATTGCGGTCATCGTCGACCAGCGCGATTCTCGACATCTTTGGCTATCCTTCACTGCTCATATTGTTGTTTTGCGCCATTGTCCGCTTTCCCGGGGGTGGAATCAACAAAGAGTTTCGAATCGGCCGTCAATCCCGAATCAGCACAGCGTAAAAAACCGGAGGTTTGACTAATTTGCCTCACCTTTTCGTGGTGGTTGCGCTAAACCGGCACTGGTTGCGCTAACTACGGCAATGCTTTCTGTTCCATCACGAAACCGACATGTTATAGGGCGAGCATCCTCCGGGCTCTGCCCGGCCGGATCGGTATCCCTTGGCCCTGGATACCGCCAGGAACCGTAGAACTGCCGCGCGGCGGCATCGGGAGCTTGCAGATGATCAATGGACGTGTGAACCCGGAGAACCGGCTTGAAGACCAAGGAATTTCCGGCCTGGGCAACGTTTATTACAACCTGATCGAACCCGCGCTGGTGGAAGCCGCGCTGAACCGCGGCGAAGGCACGCTTGGCAAGGGGGGCGCGTTCTACTGCACCACCGGCAAGCATACCGGCCGCTCGCCCAAGGACAAGTTCGTGGTCCGCACCGCGGGGGTTGAAAACTCGATCTGGTGGGAAAACAACGCCCCGATGGACCCGGCGAAATTCGATGTGCTGCATGCCGACATGCTGGCGCATATGAAAGGCAAGGATTTCTTCGTTCAGGACCTTTATGCCGGCGCCGATCCCGAACTGCGCCTCGACGTTCGCGTCGTCACCGAACTGGCCTGGCACGGGCTGTTCATCCGCCACCTGCTGCGCCGCCCCAACGCCGACGAGATCGCGGGCTTCCAGCAGGAATTCACCATCATCAACTGCCCCAGCTTCAAGGCCGATCCGGCCCGCCACGGCTGCCGCAGCGAAACGGTGATCGCGCTGAACTTCGAGAAG
>CALLZQ010000464.1 GCA_937858255.1 uncultured Tabrizicola sp. | reverse complement strand
GCCACTGCCTCGCGCGCGCATGAGGTGGGATTTCCTTTCAACATTCGCCGGCTGTTGGGCGGTTGGAAATTCCTGAATATGGCGCCGGACTTCGTGATCACCGGCGATCTGACCGAGGCCGAAAGCCGCGGGCGTTATATCGCTGAGGCTTTGGCGCATTGCGGCGAATGCCATACGCCGCGGAATGCCATTGGCGGGCTGGACACAGCGCGTTGGCTGGCCGGCGCGCCGACAGCGGATGGCAAGGGCAAGGTGCCGAACATTACCCCGGCGGCGCTGAACTGGTCCGAGGATGAGATCGTCGAATATCTGACCTCGGGCTTTACCCCGGAATTTGACTCGGTCGGCGGGCATATGGCGCATGTCGTCGACAACATGGCGCGCCTGCCCGAAAGCGACCGCCGCGCCATCGCGGCCTATCTGAAAAAAGTGCCGCCGGTGCAGTGACCGGCGGCAGGAAGGCCCGGGGCAGGGGGCCCCGGATCAAGAGCTGTCTCAGGAATTCAGCTCATAGGCACGCTCGCCATGGACCGAGAGGTCGAGGCCATTGGTCTCGGTCTCGATATCCACGCGCAGCGGTGTGACCAGCGCCACCAGCTTGATCAGCACAAAGGTCACGATCAGCGTAAAGGCCCCGACGATGGCCAAGGCACCCAGTTGCGCGGCCCAGCTACCATGGCCGAAAACGGCGATCATGATGGTGCCGAAAATCCCGCCGACACCATGGACGGCAAAGACATCCAGCGTGTCGTCGATCCGGGCGCGGTTGCGGATCAGGTTGACGGCCTCTTGGCAGAGGATCCCGGCGATGCCGCCGATGATCAGTGCCGCGACCGGACCGACATAGCCAGAGGCCGGGGTGATCGAGGCGAGGCCGGCGATGGTGCCGGTGACAAGGCCGACCAGCGAGGCGCGGCCGAACTTGATCCGCTCCCACAGGATCCATGACAGCGAGGCGGCAGCGGCCGACAGATGCGTGACGGTCAACGCCATCGCCGCCTGACCATTTGCCGCAAGCGCCGAGCCACCATTAAACCCGAACCAGCCCACCCAGAGCATCGCGGCCCCGACCATCACCATCCCCGGCTGATGCGGCGGCGTGGTGCGATGCCTGCGCGGCCCCAAGAGCGCGGCGATCAACAGGGCCGCCAGACCTGCTGTTTCATGCACCACGATGCCGCCGGCAAAATCGCGGGTCCCCGTCTCGCCAAAGATGCCGCCATCGGCCAGCGCGCCGCCGCCCCAGATCCAATGCACCACCGGCGCATAGACCAGCAGCATCCACAGCGCCGAGAACAAGAGGACAAAGCCAAAGCCCACCCGCTCGACATAGGCGCCAACGATCAGCGCCGGAGTGATGATGGCAAAGGTCATCTGAAAGGCAAAGAACAGGACTTCGGGCAGAGTGCCAGTCAGGCTGTCGAGGGTGACACCGCTTAGGAAAGCCTTGTCAAAGCCGCCGAACCACGGGTTCGCGCTGCCAAAGGCGATGGAATAGCCAAAGGCCAGCCAGAGGATCGACATCAGGCAGGCAATGGCAAAGCAATGCATGAAGACGGACAGGACGTTGCGCCCCCGCACCAGCCCGCCGTAGAACAGCGCCAGCCCCGGCAGGGTCATGAACAGCACGAGTGCTGTCGCGGTGATGATAAAGGCGGTATCGGCCCCGTTCATTCCAGTTCCCCTCTGAAATCCCTCGCGGAGGGGACCATCCGAAAATCCGCCGCATAAGAAAGGGGCAGATAGGGAATTACGGCCCGATATACGGACGTTTTCATTATTGCCCAAAAATCAGGCGATATTTGCGGGCCTTTGCTGCTGGTGGGGCGGAAATCGGATCAATCCTTGAGCGCCCCCGCCAAAAGATTAAGCGCGTGCTGAACGGTTGACGCGCGCACCCTGTCACGGCCAAGGGCGCCGAACTCGACAGTTTCGGTCCGCCAGCCCTGCGCATTGGCAAGGCCGAAACAGACCCGCCCCTCGGGCTTGAACTCGGACCCGCCCGGCCCGGCGATACCGGTCACAGACACCGCCAGCCCCCCGCGCCATTTCGGCGGCGATCTCTTCGCTGACCGCGCCATGGGCGGCCAGCGTCTCGGGCCGGATGCCCAGCATCTCGACCTTGGCGGCATTGGAATAGGTGACAAAGCCCCGGTCAAAGACATCGGACGACCCCGCCACCTCGGTCAGCGCACCCGAGATCAGCCCGCCGGTGCAGCTCTCTGCCGTGGCAATCCGCAGCCCTTTGGCGCGCGCCAGTGCCAGAACCTCTGCCGCACCGGTCATGAGAACAGCACCAGATGCCACAGAATGCCGGCGAGGATCACCCCAATACCGGCAAAGACCCCGGCCCAGAGATCGTCCAGCATCACCCCCGCCGGATCGTGCCGCCGGTCGGCACGGCCCACCAGCCAGGGCTTGGTGATGTCGAACAGGCGGAACAGGACGAAGGCCCCGACCCATGCGGGCCAGGGCAAGAGCCCCTCTTTGCCAGGGCCAAAGAAGAAGGCTGCCGAGGGGAACAGCAGCGCCAGCCATTGCCCCGCCACCTCATCAATCACGATTTCCGAAGGGTCTTCGCCGGGCCGGTCCCGCAGCGCCTGTGCGCAGGCCCAGAAGCCCAGCGCCGTCACCGCCGCTGTGGCCAGGGCAAGCGCGGGGAAGCCAAGGGCCGCATCAATCCAGACACCCAGCGCCAGCGCGGCGGCGCTGCCCCAGGTGCCGGGCGCCGGGCGCATCAGGCCGATGAAGCCAAAGGTGGTGATGGCGCGGATCATGCCTGCACCAGGGTTGCTGTCGCCAGGGCGGCGATCCCCTCTTCCCGGCCGGTGAAGCCCAGACGCTCGGATGTCGTCGCCTTGACGGAAATGCGGTCCATATCTACCCCCATGATCGTGGCCAGCGCCGCGCGCATCGCGCCCTGATGCGGGCCGATCTTGGGCCGCTCACAGATTAAAGTCACATCACAATTGGCCAGCGCAAAGCCGCGTGCCGCCACCCTGCCCATGGCATGACGCAGGAAAATCTCACTCGCCGCGCCTTTCCATTGCGGATCGCTGGGCGGGAAATGCACGCCGATATCGCCCTCGGCCAAGGCGCCATAGATCGCATCGGTCAGGGCATGCATGCCGACATCGGCATCGGAATGTCCCAGCAGGGCGCGGGAATGGGGAACCTTCACGCCACAGAGCCAGACATGATCGCCCTCGGTAAAGGCGTGAACGTCAAAGCCGTTGCCCATGCGAATATCCATGCGCCGCCCCCGGATGATTGCCTCGGCCCGGGCAAAATCGCCGGGGAAGGTCAGTTTCAGATTATCTTCATGCCCGGGCACGATTGTGACGGGCAGGCCCGCCGCCCTTGCCACCTCGACATCGTCCGCCGCCCCGCCCGGATGCGCCCGATGTGCAGCCAGAATCGCGGGAAAGTCAAAACCTTGCGGTGTCTGCGCCCGCCACAGACCCGCACGATCCGCCGTGCCCTCGACTCGCGTGCCGCCGCGCCAAAGCGCATCGGTGACCGCCAGCGCCGGCGCGGCGCCGGGGCTGGTCTCCAGCGCGTGCAGCACCGCGCGAATGACCGTGGCGGGCACCAGCGGCCGCGCTGCATCATGGATCAGCACCCGCGAGACCCCGCTGACGGCGAGCGATTCCAGCGCATTGCGCACCGAGTCGGCGCGGCTTGCCCCCCCTTCGACCAAGGGAAGGCCAAAGCCTTCGGCCCGGGCGCGATCCTCGGGGTGAATCACCAGAACCAGATGGTCCACATGCGGGCGCAGCGCCGCGATCGTATGGGCCAGTACGGGCTGTCCGGCCAGCATCTGCCATTGCTTCGGCCGATCCCCGCCCAGCCGGGTGCCGCGACCGGCGGCGACAATGATGGCGGCAGTGGACATGCAGCATATCTCCTTGTCCCGGGCTTATCGCAGCCCGCGCCGCTGCGCAACTTGGGCAAAATTCAGCCGATTCCGCCTAAAATTTAGGCATTGCCGATTTCTCAGACATTTTCTGTCGGTTGGGAATTTGTTATCCCCCGAAACCGGGGTTAGCTGAACCCTGTGCGCACAAGGATTAGGCAATTGGCTATCTGCCTCGACTCGCTCATCATTGACCCGCCCGTGCTTCTGGCGCCTTTGGCCGGGATCACCGACCTGCCGTTCCGGCGGGTTGTCGCCTCATTTGGCGCGGGGCTGGTGGTGTCCGAGATGATCGCCAGCCATGATGTGATCAATGCCAAGCCGCAGGCGCGGGCCAAGGCGGAACTGGGGTTTGGCGAGGCCGCGACCTCGGTCCAGCTTGCCGGGCGCGAAGCCGAGGCGCTGGCAGAGGCTGCACGCTATGCCGAGGGGCAGGGCGCCCGGGTGATCGACATCAATATGGGCTGCCCGGCCAAGCGGGTGACTGCGACGGGCGGCAATGGTGCCTGCGGCGCGGCCCTGCTGCGCGAGCCGGATCTGGCGATCCGGCTGATTGAGGCGGTGGTGGGGGCGGGCAAGGGGGCGGGGACGCTGGAGACCCCGCTTGGCTGGGATGAGACCAACCACACCGCGCCCGACCTTGCCCGGCGGGCTGAGGCGGCGGGCATCCGCATGATCACCATTCACGGCCGGACCCGCAGTCAGTTCTACAAGGGCCGCGCCGACTGGGCCGCGATCCGTGCGGTGAAAGAGGCGGTGGCGATCCCGGTGATTGCCAATGGCGACATTACCGACGCCGCCACGGCGCGTGAGGCGCTGCGCCTCTCAGGTGCCGACGGGGTGATGGTGGGGCGCGGGGCGCAGGGGGCACCTTGGCGACTGGCCGAGATTGCCCATGCCCTCTATGGCCACCCGGCGCCGCGCATCCCCCAAGGTCCGGCGCTGGCCGATCTGATCCTGTCCCATTACGAGGCGCAGCTGGCCTTTTATGGGCGCGCCCTTGGCGTCAAGACCGCGCGCAAGCATCTGTCCTGGTATCTGGAAGAGGCTGGCGCGTTGACCCATCGCCAGGCGATCCTGACCTCGGACGACCCCGCGCAGGTGGCCCGGCTGGTACGCGCGGCCTTTGCCGAGCCGGGAAAGGCCGCCGCATGAGCCCCGTTTACCGCCAGCCCTATCCGGTGCCCGGGGTGATCTGGGCCAGCCTGCCGACCCCGGCGCTCCTGACCGGGCCGGACGGTCTGATCCGCGAGGTGACCCCCCCGGCCGAGCCCTCCCTCAACATCCCCAGCCGGGCGATGATGGGCCAGCCGGTCTTTGACCGCCTGTCGATTGACGCGCCGATGGAAGAGGCCCTCGCCCGCGCCCGGCAGAACCAGTCGCCGATCTTTATCAACGATGTGGATGTGACCACGGGAGAGCGGGCGCCGGTGCAATGCAATCTGCAAATCGCGCCGATGCATGACAATGCCGATTACGTCATGCTCTTGATCCAGCCGCGCGATGTTGCCGACCGGCTGGGGCGATCCATGCAGGTGAAATCGGCCGCGAAATCCGCCATCGGCATGGCCGAAATGCTGGCGCATGAGATCAAGAACCCGTTGGCCGGGATCTCGGGGGCGGCGCAACTCTTGTCGATGAGCCTGAATGCCGAAGATCGTGAGATGACCGATCTGATCGTCGAAGAAACCCGGCGCATCGTCAAACTGCTGGAACAGGTCGAGCAATTCGGCAATGTCCGCCCGCCCGAACGGCGCGCGGTGAACATTCACGACGCACTGGACCGGGCGCGCAAATCGGCGATGGTCGGTTTTGCCGCCCATATGCAGATTGTCGAGGATTACGACCCCTCGCTGCCGCCCACCTTTGCCGACCCCGATCAGTTGATGCAGGTCTTCCTGAACCTGATCAAGAACGCTGCCGAGGCCTGCCGCGCCACCGGCAGCACCATCAAGCTGCGCACCTTTTACGACCTGTCGCTGCGTCTGCGCCGCAAGCAGGGGGCGCCGGCAATCTTGCCGTTGAACATTGAGATCATCGACGATGGCCCCGGCATTCCGCCCGAAATCGCCGCCGAGATCTTTGAGCCCTTTGTCTCGGGCCGTGAGAATGGCACCGGCCTTGGCCTCGCGCTGGTATCGAAAATCATTTCCGACCACGAGGGATGGATACAGGTGGATTCGGTGCCCGGACGCACCGTCTTCCGCGTCTCCCTCCCCGTGGCCCCGAAGAGCATGGAGACCCTCTGATGGACGGCACCGTTCTTGTCGCCGATGACGACCGCACGATTCGTACCGTGTTGACCCAGGCGCTGACCCGCGCCGGCTGCAAGGTGCATGCGACCAGCAGCCTGATGACGCTGATGCGCTGGGTCGAAGAGGGCAAGGGCGATCTGGTGATCTCGGATGTGATCATGCCCGATGGCAATGGCCTCGATGCGCTGCCCCGCATCGGCAAGATGCGGCCCGGGCTGCCGGTGATCGTGATTTCTGCCCAGAACACCATCATGACGGCGATTCAGGCCGCCGAGGCCGAGGCCTTTGACTATCTGCCCAAGCCCTTTGATCTGCCCGATCTGATGAAACGCTCTGCCAAGGCGCTGGAGCAGAAACGCCGCCTGCCCAAGACCGCTGCCCAGCCGGTTCGTGAGGCGGGCGAGGATCTGCCGCTGGTCGGTCGCACCCCGGCGATGCAGGCGCTGTATCGTCTGGTGGCGCGGGTGATGAACACCGATCTGGCGGTGCTGATCACCGGCGAATCCGGTACGGGCAAAAGCCTGATCGCCCGCGCGATCCATGATTTCTCGGACCGGCGCACCCAGCCCCTTGTGGTCGCCCAACAGGCCGATCTGCAAGGGATGGACGGGCCGGCAAGCCTGTTGTCGCGTGCCAAGGGCGGCAGCCTCGTCTTTGACGAGGTGGCTGATTACGACGACGATGCACAGGCCCGCATCGTGCGGATGCTGGATGTGATGGGCGATACCGCCCCGCGCATCATGGCCTCCAGTCAGGTCGATCTTTCCGCGCGGATGGAGGCGGGGCAGTTCCGGCAGGATCTGTTCTACCGCCTGTCGGGCGTCACCCTGCATGTCCCCAGTCTGCGCGAGCGGGTGGATGACATCCCGCTCTTGGCGGAACATTTCTTGACCCAGGGCGAGCGGGATTTCGGCACGCTGCGGCGCCTCTCGCCCGAGGCGCGTGAGTTGGTGCGCAATTATTCCTGGCCCGGCAATGTGCGGCAGTTGGAAAACACCCTGCGTCGGCTGATGGTCACGGCCTCAGAGGTTGAGATTGCCCGGGGGGAGGTCGAGCAGGTGCTGGGCAACCAGCCGGCGATGGAGCCGCTGAAAGGCGGGGGTGAGGGCGAAAAGCTCTCGGCCAGCGTGGCCCGGCATCTGAAGCGTTATTTCGATCTGCATGGCGGGCAATTGCCGCCGGCCGGAGTTTATCAGCGGATTTTGAAAGAGGTCGAGATGCCGCTGATCGAAATCGCGCTGGATGCGACGGCGGGAAATCAGGCAAAATGTGCCGATCTGCTGGGCATCAACCGCAATACCTTGCGCAAAAAGATCACCGACCTCGATATCCGCGTGACACGGCGACGCAAGCTGATGTAAAACCGCAACATAGATCGTGTCCCTTGCGCCGCAGGCGCCGTGGAGGCGAATTGTGGCGGATTGGGCACGGAATTTCGCGCCTGCATCAGGGATTTTGGGACGGTGCAGCGCAGTTTCGGCAGTTCGGCGCGGGGGGCGGCCTGGGAGCGGCTGCCACGTATCCGTCGGACCCGCCGGGGGCAAACGGCGCCGACCCTTGGCCTTGGCTTTCTCGGCCCCCTGCTAGGGGTGGCGCCCTTTCTTGCGCTGGGGCCGTTCAGTCAGGGGGCGTCGAGTCCCTTGCTCCGGCTCGTCCTCTTGGCCGATCTGGTCTATACGCTGGGGGTTGCCGCGCTGGTCATTGCCCGTGTGGCGCGGCTGGTTGCCGACCGGCGCAGCCAGTCTGCCGGATCGCGGCTGCACCTGCGCCTGTCCGCCGTCTTTGCGCTGGTGGCGCTGGTGCCGACCGTTCTGGTCGCCGTCTTTGCGGTGCTGACGGTGAATATCGGCCTTGAGGGCTGGTTTTCCGACCGGGTGCGGTCAGTCGTCGGCACCTCGCTCTCGGCCGCGCAAGCCTATGAGACGCAAAGCCGTGATGATCTGATCGACGATGCCGTGGCGCTTGCCGCCTATCTGAACGTGGCCAAGCAATCGACCTTTTTCCTTGCCGATGATCAGTTGCGCCCCTTGCTGACCCAGGGCCAGTCGGCGGTGCAGCGGGGGTTGAAAGAAGCCTTTCTGAT
>CALLZQ010000463.1 GCA_937858255.1 uncultured Tabrizicola sp. | reverse complement strand
CCGCCCCTTCACCACAATCACCTGGCGCGGCGGACGGCCGTCCAGCCAGCCCTGCACCTTGACCGTGTCGATCATTCCCGAGACCAGCAGCCCCGCCCCGAACAATGCCCCGGCGAGGGCGGCAAACAGATTGCGCTTCATCTCAGATCATCCCCAGCCAGTGACGGAAGACCAGCACGGCCACGCCGCCGGCCAAAATATAGACTACCGTTGCCGCGGTCCCGCGCAGCGACAGCCGCGAGATGCCGCAGACCCCGTGGCCCGAGGTGCAGCCATTGGCGATCCGCGTGCCAAAGCCCACCCGCAGCCCCGCCGCCACCAACAGCCACAGGTTGTCGGTCACGCGGGTATCCACCTTGTCATAAAGCGGCACCAAGAGCGGCGGGAACAGCACCAGCCCGGCCAGAAAGGCCAGCCGCTCGGCCCAAGTTGACCGGCCCGAGCCGTCGACCAGCCCGCCCAGGATGCCCGAGGCGCCCATGATCCGGCCGTTGACCAAAAGATAAAGCGCGCCCGCACCCCCGATCATGAGGCCCCCGACGAAGCCCCAGACCCAATCCTGTTCGATCATCTGTTTTCCCTGTTCGTGATAGCGGCGCGGCGCCGGGCTCCCATTCCCGGCGACGGCCGGGGTATTACAGCCCGTTGATGGGCACCTTGAGGTAGGATTTGCCGTTTTCCTCGGGTTCCGGCATCTGCCCCGCCCGCATGTTCACCTGAAGCGAGGGGATGATCAGCCGCGGCATCGCCAGTTGCGCATCCCGCTCGGTCCGCATGCGGATGAAATCCTCTTTCGACTTGCCTTCGCCCACATGCTTGTTCAGCCGCTTTTGCGCGCCGACAGTGGTTTCCCACGCGAATTGATCGCGCCCCTCGGCCTTGTAGTCATGGCCAACGAAAATCCGGGTCTCTTCGGGCAGGGCGAGGATTTTCTGGATCGAATTCCACAGCGTTTCCGCCGAGCCGCCGGGGAAGTCGCAGCGGGCCGTACCGAAATCGGGCATGAACAGCGTATCGCCGACAAAGGCGGTATCGCCGATGACATAGGTCAGGCAGGCGGGCGTGTGGCCGGGCGTATGCAGCACATCGGCGCGCATCTGGCCGATCATCAGGCTGTCGCCCTCGCGGAACAGCCGGTCAAACTGGCTGCCGTCACGCTGAAACCGCGTGCCTTCGTTGAAGATCTTGCCGAACGTGTCCTGCACCACGGTGATCCGGTCGCCGATGCCGATCTGCCCGCCGAGGCGTTCCTGAATATAGGGCGCCGCCGATAGATGGTCGGCATGGACATGGGTTTCCAGCACCCAGTCCAGTTTCAGGCCGTTGTCGCGGATGAAGGCAATCACCGCGTCGGCCGAGCGGGTATCGGTGCGCCCCGAGGCATAGTCGAAATCCAGAACCGAATCGATGACGGCACAGGCGCGGCCCTCGGGCTCGACCACGACATAGGTGATCGTATTCGTCGCCTCGTCGAAAAATCCGTGAACGGCGGGGGACATGGCGCAACTCCTCTGCTTGCGTTTTGTCAGGATATAGGCAAGGAAACATACATTGCAAGTAATGAATATGTGGTGAAATCAAGGGTGGCAGTGGCTGGCGGCAAGGCCCGGATCAGGGCTTGACCTGAGTCAATGCGCTGGCGGGCTGACGGGGCTAGACTGGCAGGGCAGCGAATGGGAGAGAGAGGTTATGCCGGCTGGTGGGCGCAAGGCACAAATTACCGCGCGGCTGGACGATCTGAAGGCGCGTCTTGCCAGTATCGAGACCGAGCTTGACAGCCATCACAACGCCGATTGGGAAGAGCTGGCGGTCGAGCGCGAGGGGGATGAGGTGCTTGAGTCGATGGGCGTCTCGGGTCAGCAAGAGATCCGCATGATCGAGGCCGCCCTGCAACGTCTGGACAGCGGCGACTACGGGTTTTGCATGAAATGCGGTGCCGAGATCAGCCAGGAACGGCTGGATGTCGTGCCATTCACGCCGTTCTGCAAGACCTGCGCAAGATAAGGGAGGATGAGATGAGCCAGCAACAAGAGGAATTTCGCAAGATGACGGTTCTTGCCGAACAGGCCGCAGCGGCGGCGGCACGCGGCCAGCCTGTCGCTGCTCTTGACCGAGATGCAGGCGCTTTGTGCACTGTTGCCGGGGATGGCGGCGGGTGGCTTCGGCGCGGGCCGCACCGCCGAGGATGAAGAGCGGGCACGTCAGGTCGAGGCCGAGGTCGAGGCCAGCTTCGATAACATGCCGGTCTAGCCGGCGATCCCGCGGAAATGCGGTCAGGCGGGGCTGGCGATGGCTTGACCCTGCCGCATAAGGCGATTCACAGTAAGGGAGGGGCGCCGGTTGTCGGTGGCCCGGGCGACTGGACCCGGATGTGAACGAAACGCTACAGGCAGAACGCGACGGCAGGCGGCTGGAACTGGTGCTGCCTCCGGCGCGGGGGGAGGGGGCGCCGCTTGCGCTGGCCGGGGTGCGGCAGGCGCTGGCGCATGCCTTGCAGGCCCTGCCGCCCGAGACGGGGTTTGCCCTGATCCGTGGCGCGGCGCCGGGGGGCTTTGCCGGGCCCGAGATGGCCTCTGGCCCGCAGGCGCGTGAGGCCTCTGTGGCGC
>CALLZQ010000462.1 GCA_937858255.1 uncultured Tabrizicola sp. | reverse complement strand
TCTTGGAACAGCGAGAGGAAGCCGCAATTGGTGGTGATCCCGTCCACCCCATCGGCCACCAGTTCACGCGCGGCCGTGATGAAATGGCCCAAAAGCCCCTCGGCCCCCTGCCGCACCACCCGGTCGGGCGAGGCATCGCGGACCACCTTGTAATGCACGGGAAAAGGCCATGTCAGCGCATTGCCCATATCGCCATAGATGCGGGGGAATCGCGCCTCGAGCATCAGGATGCCCACCGCCGCGCCGTAAATTGCCTTGCCACCCGTTGCGATCATGTCCTGCGGCCTTAATCCATATCCACTTTCCGCGCGGCGATGGCCGCCGGACCATCGACGTAAAGGCTGGAAAAGCCCTGCCGCACCGCCTCGCGGATCTGGTCGGTGCGTTGCAGAATGTGCCGGTCCATGACGCTGGCGGCAAGGTCCGCGTTGCGGGCCATGAGCGCCGCGATCATCTCACGGTGCTCTCCCTTGGTCTCACGCATGCGGTTGCCCATGTCCACCCAGCGGATAAAGCGGATGCGTTCGTTCAGCAGGCGGATCTGGTGTTCCAGTTCATCATTGCCGGAAAGCCGGGCGATGGTCAGGTGAAACGCCTCATCCCGCGCGGTCAACTCGCCAACGGTGCGCCCGCCGATATGGGGCGCGTCGGCGCTGAATTCCTCGGCCAGAGCGGCAAGGTCGGCGGCGCTGGCGCGCTGGCAGGCAAGGCGGATCGACAGCCCTTCGAGCGCGCGGCGCAATTCGTAAAGCTGGCCGATCCCCTCGACATCGAGGCTGCGGCAGAAAAAGCCCTGACCGGGGACGAAATCGATCAGCCGTTCGGCCACCAGCCGGTTCAGCGCCTCACGCAGCGGGGTGCGGCTGGCCGAGAGTTCGCGGGCAAGCGCCCCCTCATTGATCCGCTCACCGGGGCGGATGTCAAAGGCCGCGGCCCGGGCCTTGACGGCGGCATAGAGGGTTTCAACGCGGCCTTCGGTCATCGGATCTCGTGCGGCTTTGTCCGGCAGGATTTGTCTCAGCGTTGACACATCCGGGTCGGGTGAGCAACATTCAAGCCTGTATACAGGTAAATTTTCAGGGAATCACGCCTTTGTCCGCTGAAGGAACCGCCAGCAATCGTATCACCGGCGCCGAGGCGATGGTGCGGATGCTCGAACTCTACGGGGTGCGCCATGTCTTTGGGCTGTGTGGGGATACGACGCTGCCGTTTTATGACGCGGTGGCCCGGCTGCGGCCCGGCTTTAACCATCTCTTGACCCGGGATGAGCGGCATGCGGCCTATATGGCCGATGGCTATGCCCGCGTGACGGGGCGCCCGGGGGTGTGTGAGGGGCCTTCGGGCGGCGGGGCGACCTATATTCTGCCGGGCGTGGTCGAGGCGAATGAGAGTTCGGTGCCGATCCTCGCCTTTAACAGCGATGTCTCGACCACCTCGCGCGGGCGCTATCCGCTGACGGAACTGGATCAGCCGGCGATGTTCCGGCCACTGACGAAATGGTGCGCCTCGCTTGATAGTGCGGCGCGGTTGCCGGCGATGCTGCGGCAGGCGTTTCGGGTGATGACGACGGGGCGGCCGGGGGCGGTGCATCTGGCGCTGCCCTTCGACACGCAAAAGGCCGAGGTTGATGAGGCCGAACTTTGGGCCGATCCGGCGCATCAGATCTTTCCGGCCGAGCGGGCGGCGCCCGATCCGGCGGCGATTGCGGCGGCGGTTGACCTGCTGGCGCGGGCGCGCCGGGCCGTGGCGATCTGTGGGGGTGGGCCGGTGCTGTCGGGGGCCGAGGCGGCGCTGGCGCGGCTGGCGCGGGCGCTCGATCTGCCGGTGGCGACCACGGTTTCAGGGCAGGGCGCCTTGGCCGAGACCGATTCGCTGGCGGTTGGGGTGGTCGGCACCAATGGCGGCGTCCCCGCAACCCGCGCGGTGGTCGAAGAGGCGGATCTGGTGATCTTCATCGGCTGCCGGGCCGGGTCGGTCACAACGGAACGCTGGCGTTCGCCGCCCAAGGGCACGGCGATCCTGCATATCGACAGCGATCCGCTGGTCATTGGCGCCAATTACCCGACCGAGGTCGCGATCTGCGCCGATGCCCGGCTGGCGCTGGCGGCGCTGGCCGATGCTGTTGAGGCCCGAGAGGGCATGCCGGGGCAGGGCGGCGCGGCGCGGGCGGCGGCGGCCTGGGCGGCGAAGCTGGCCGATTTCGCGCCGCGGGCCGCCGCCTCTGCCGCGCCGATCCGGCCCGAGGCGGTGATTGCTGCCCTGATGCGCCTGCTGCCCGAGGATGCGACCGTGGTCGCCGATCCGGGCACGCCATGCCCCTATTTCTCGCCCATTACCGCTGGCCCCGCGCGGGGCGGCATTTCATCACCAACCGCGCGCATGGGGCGCTGGGCTATGCCCTTGGCGCGGCGATTGGCGCGGCGATTGGCCGACCCGAGCGCAAGACCGTGGCGGCGATGGGTGACGGTTCGTTCGGGTTTTGCGTGGGCGAATTGGAGACGGTGACGCGCTACCGCATCCCCTTGACAATGATCGTCTTTTCCAACGCGACCTTTGGCTGGATCAAGGCCGGCCAGAATGCGGGCTTTGGCCAGCGGTTTCACAAC
>CALLZQ010000461.1 GCA_937858255.1 uncultured Tabrizicola sp. | reverse complement strand
AAGAGCTCGGCCAGTTCGCGCACGTCGCGCTGCCCATATCCTGCGCCCGCCCCCAGCGTATGCAGTTCCAGCAATTCGCGGGCGAGGTTTTCGTTCAGCCCCTTGCCCCGACGCTGCCCGACGCGAGAGTTGGGGCCAAAGCTCTGGGTCTGGTCGAGATAGATCAGCATCGCTGGATGCAGCGTGACCGCCATCAGCATCTCGGCGAAACGGCCGGTCAGATGCGGGCGGATCGCCTCATCGATCAGGGCAGAGGGCAGGGGGGCATGCAGGCGGCTGCGGGCCGTCACGGTGAAATGATCGGCCCAGAACAGGGTCAGCCGTTCCCGATACCCATCGGGCGCATCAAGCGCACGGGCAAAGCTGCTGCGGGTGGCGATCAGCGCCTGTTCGTCGATCTGTCGCAGATAGCCGCGATAGGCCAGCCGTGCCTCGGGGTCTTTTTCGCGGCGAAACCGGCGGGCCTCGGCCTCGGCCTGACGGATCAGCGGCAAGAGGGTGGCAAAACCGGTCACGGGATAGCGGCGCGCCATCAGGTCCGGCCCCTCTGGCGCCCGGGGCAGCGGGGCGTCCGGCGCCGGCAGGCCAAAACCAAAGCGGAAGGCGGCGGTCACGGGATCGGGCATGGGCGGCCTCGGGCGGTGGCTTTGCACCACTATAGGCGAAGAGCACCGCGCCGATACCACCCCGCCGCCGCGAAAACGCCGGCCCTTGCCGGGCCGGCGGAAAGCCGCGCGGGCGGCTTAGGCCTCTTTCGGCAGTACGCGCAGACGAAGCTCGCGCAATTGCTCGTTCGTCGGTTCGCTGGGGGCGTTCATCAAGAGATCCTCGGCGCGCTGGTTCATCGGGAACATGATGACCTCGCGGATGTTCGAGGTATCGGCCAACAGCATCACCAGACGGTCGATCCCCGCCGCACAGCCGCCATGGGGCGGGGCGCCGTATTTGAACGCCTTGACCATGCCGCCAAAACGCTTGTCCACTTCGGAATTCGGGTAGCCGGCCAGTTCAAAGGCCTTGTACATGATTTCCGGCTTGTGGTTACGGATACCGCCCGAAATGACCTCATAGCCGTTGCAGGCAAGGTCGTACTGATAGGCATAGACCTTCAGCGGGTCGCCGTTGAGTGCCTCCAGCCCGCCTTGCGGCATCGAGAAGGGGTTGTGGCTGAAGTCGATCTTGCCGTCGTCGGTCTTTTCATACATCGGGAAATCGACGATCCAGGCAAAGCGGAAGCAATCCTTTTCGGTCAGCCCCAGTTCCTCGCCGATGACATTGCGGGCACGGCCGGCGACGGCCTCGAACTGCTCGGCCTTGCCGCCAAGGAAGAAGGCGGCGTCGCCCTCGCCCAAGCCCAGTTGCAGGCGGATCGCCTCAGTTCGTTCCGGGCCGATGTTCTTGGCGAGGGGGCCTGCGGCCTCCATGCTGCCATCCTCGGCCTTGCGCCAGAAGATATAGCCCATGCCGGGAAGGCCCTGCTGTTGGGCAAAGGCGTTCATGCGGTCACAGAATTTGCGGCTGCCGCCCGTGGGGGCGGGAATGGCGCGGATCTCGGTGCCTTCGTTTTCCAGCAGCTTGGCAAAGATCGCAAAGCCCGAGCCACGGAAATGCTCGCTGACATCCTGCATCTTGATCGGGTTGCGCAGGTCGGGCTTGTCCGAGCCATACCATTTCAGCGCATCGCGATAGGCGATATGGGGCCAGTCGGCATAGACCTTGCGACCCTCGCCGAAATGTTCAAACAGGCCCTGCAGGACCGGCTGGACGGCGGCAAACACATCGTCCTGCGTCACAAAGCTCATCTCAAGGTCAAGCTGGTAGAAATCGGTGGGCGAGCGGTCGGCGCGCGGGTCCTCGTCGCGGAAGCAGGGCGCAATCTGGAAATAGCGGTCGAAACCGGCCACCTGAATCAGCTGTTTGAACTGCTGGGGGGCCTGCGGCAGGGCATAGAACTTGCCCGGATGCAGGCGCGAGGGCACGAGGAAGTCGCGCGCGCCTTCGGGGCTGGAGGCGGTGATGATCGGCGTCTGGAATTCGTTAAAGCCCTGATCCCACATCTTTTGCCGCAGCCAACGGACCACGTTCGGCGGCAGCATCATGTTCTGGTGCATGGTCTCGCGGCGCAGGTCGAGGAAGCGATAGGTCAGGCGGGTTTCCTCGGGGTAGTCCTGATCGCCAAAAACCGGCAGCGGCAGTTCCTCGGCCGGGCCCAGAACCTCCATGCCGGTCGCATAGACTTCGATTTCGCCCGTGGGGATTTTCGGGTTCACAAGGGCGGCGTCACGGGCCTTGACCCGGCCATCAATGCGGATCACCCATTCGGCGCGGACCTTTTCCAGGGCGGCGAAGGCCGGGCTGTCGCTGTCGGCCAGCACCTGGGTGATGCCGTAATGGTCGCGCAGGTCGATAAACAGCACGCCGCCATGATCGCGCACCCGATGCACCCAGCCTGACAGGCGGATGGTCTCGCCCACATGGGTTTTGTTGAGGGCGGCGCAGGTATGGCTGCGATAGGCGTGCATCTTGTTCCCTTCCATGCGGGGTCTGGCCAAGCTGGGCGGGCCAAACGGGGTATGGGGCCGTGGTTATCCGGCCCGATACACCCCTTGACGCGGCCGAAGTCAAGCGGCCTCTGCGGGAAAGCGCCTTGGCGGGAGAGAAGGCCCCGGCTTTCGCAAGGCCCCGGCAAAAGCTGCGTGACAAAGCCGTGGCGTCAGCCCATCGTCGGCCCATGAAACCACGCGCCCCCCGCCTGGCTGTCCGGGCCCTGATCCTTGCCGATGACCGTCTGCTGCTGGTCAACGCCTATCCCGGCGGCCAGTCCGACCTGTGGTGCGCCCCGGGTGGCGGGGCCGAAGCGGGACAAAGCCTGCCGGACAATCTGAGGCGTGAAGTGCAGGAAGAGACCGGTCTGGGCATCGACATCGGCGATCTGGCCTTGGTCAATGAATTTCATGACCCAAAGAGCGGCTTTCATCAGGTCGAGTTGTTCTTTCGTGCCGAGATCATCTCGGGCCAGATCCATCACGGCTGGCGCGATCCGGCCGGCGTGGTCAGCCGGCGGCGCTTTTTTTCGCGGCAAGAGATGGCAGAGATTCGATTCAAGCCGGATAGCCTGCGCCGCGCCGCCTGGGGCGAGGGGGTCGCCTACGATCCGCTGGAGGTGATCGTCAGATGAGCCGTGCCTTCGTGAAAGAGGGCGACGGGGCGCTGGATCCGCTGCCCGATCTGCCAATTTCACCGCATCCGAATTGGGTGACGCCGCGCGGTGTTGCGGCCCTGCGTGCGGCATTGCGGGCGCGGCAGGATGATCTGGCTGCGCTGCGGGCACGGGCCGAGCGGCTGGACAAATTGCCCGAGGCCGCGGCCGAGCGCGACATCCGCTATCTCGAGGCGCGGCTGCGCTCGGCAATGATCATCGACCCGGCAGGGCAATCGCTGGATCAGGTGGCCTTTGGTCTGCGGGTCAGGGTGGCAGATCCGGCAGGGCAAGAAACAGTCTATGAAATCACCGGTGAGGATGAGGCCGATGCCGGTAAAGGCTGGATCGCCCCGCAATCGCCGCTCGCCCGCGCGCTGATGGGGGCAGAGGTTGGCGATGAGGTGGTCTGGCGCCGACCATCGGGGGCAATCAAACTGGAAGTCCTGGCGATCGCCCGACCCTGAAAAGGCAATTTTCTTAAAGAAAATTGCAAAATCCTTTAAAGGATTTTGCCGCTAGACATCCATCCAGATGGTCACGGGACCATCATTGTTCAGGCTGACATCCATATCCGCGCCAAAGATGCCATTGGCGGTGTCAATCCCCTCGGCCTGTATGGCAGCCGTGAAGAATTCATAGAGCCTCTTGCCCTCATCCGGGGCGGCAGCGGTTGAAAACCCCGGGCGGTTGCCGCGTAAATCGGCGGCGAGCGTGAATTGGCTGACGATCAGTGCCTGCCCGCCGGTGTCCTTCAGCGACAGGTTCATCTTGCCTGCCGCATCCTTGAAGATCCGCATTTTGGTGATTTTGGTAGCGAGCTGTGCGGCCTTTGCCTCATCATCGCCCTGCATCGCGCAGATCAGGATCAACAGGCCGGGCCCGATTTTACCAACGGTGGCCCCCTCAACGCTGACCGAGGCGCGGCTGACGCGCTGAAGAACCGCCCTCACAACTCGTTCCGCCAGGGCGGGTTGGCGCCGGGGCGGCTGACGGTGACGGCCGCGGCGCGGGTGCCAAGGCTGAGCGCTGCATCCAGCACATCATCGCCGAGGGCGCTGAGGGCCATCTTGGTGAGGACCCCGGCCTCATGCAAGGCGGCCAGAGCGCCAGCGTTGAACGTATCGCCTGCGCCCACGGTATCGGCGACTGTCACTTTGGTCGCCGCGACAAAGCGGTCTTGCGTGGCGGTGACGGCGCGCGCGCCGGCGGCGCCTTCGGTGATGAAGACGACTTTGGGGCCGAGCGCCAGCAAGCGGCGTGCCAGTGTGACCACATCGCCCTTGCCTTCCAGCCAGTGCAGATCCTCATCCGACAGCTTGACGATATCGGCGCGCCCGATCATCCGTTCGATCCGGGCGCGGTACTCGCCTTCCTTGCCGGCGATAAAGCCGGGGCGGATGTTCGGGTCGATCATGGTCACGCGGGTGGCGCATTCGCGGGCCTGAAGCGCCTCATAGGTGCTGGCCGCCGGATCGTTCACCAGGCTGATGCCGCCAAAAAACAGCGCGTTGACCGAGGCCGGCAGCACGGGCAGTTGATCCACCGACAGCATGCGGCCCGCCGTCATCTCATCGTAAAAGGCATAGGTCGCCTGACCATTGACCAGTTTCACAAAGGCGACGGTCGTCGGGCGGTCAGACCGGGCGAGATAGCTGGTATCGACCTGTGAGGCCGTCAGCGTCTCGGCCAGAATTTCGCCCAGCATGTCGTTCGAGACACCCGAGAAAAAGGCCGATGGTGCCCCCAGTCGCCCCAGTGCGATGGCGGTATTGAAGACGGCCCCCCCGGCATAGGGGGCAAAGGCCGCCTCACCTTCGGTCGAGGTGCGGGGCAGCATGTCAATCAGGGCTTCGCCGCAGCTGAGAATCATCGTCGTCCCTCCATTCGTTCGGGTCAGGCTATAGCGGATCGTGCGCTGTTAGCGCAAACATATCGCGTGCCGGTGCGAAATCGCCGCCGATCACCCGAACCAAGGCGCCAGATTGGCGCGCACCCGTGCCAGCGGCGTCTCATGCGTCAGATCGGGCACGAATGTTTGCCCGGTAATCGCCTCGTAGGCGTCGATATAGACATTGGCGGTCTGGGCGATCATTTCGGGCGGGATCTCGGGGATTGCGTCCTGATAGGGATCGCAACGCGCCACCACCCAGGCGCGGATCACGTCCTTGGCGAAGCTGGGCGGGCGGGCGCCAGCCTCAAAGGCCGCCTGATAGCCATCGGCCAGCCAGTAGCGGCTGGAATCCGGGGTGTGAATTTCATCGGCGATCAGAATCCGACCGGCCTCATCCACCCCGAATTCATATTTGGTATCGACAAGGATCAGCCCCCGTTCCGCCGCCATCTTTTGCCCCCGGACAAAGAGGGCGAGGGCATAGGCCGACACCTCATCCCATTGCGCGGCGGTCAAGAGACCTTGCGAGAGGATCTCATCGGGGGTCAGCGGCTCATCATGGCCCCCGTCAAAGGCCTTTGAGGTCGGCGTCAGAATCGGCGCAGGCAGCGCCTGATTGTCGCGCAGGCCGTCGGGCAGGCTGTGGCCATACATCTGCCGCGCGCCCTTGCGATACTGGGTCAGGATCGAGGTCGAGGTGGTGCCGGCCAGATAGCCGCGTACGACAATCTCGACCGGCAGAATGGTAACACGCTTGCCGATCACCACATTGGGGTCAGGATAGGCGACCACATGGTTCGGCACGATATCGGCCGTGTGGTCGAACCAGAAACGCGCCGTCTGGGTCAGCACCTGCCCCTTGAAGGGGATCGCCGCCAGAATGCGGTCAAAGGCGCTGATCCGGTCGGAAGAGATCAGGATGCGGTTGCCATCGGGCAAGTCATAGCAGTCGCGCACCTTGCCGAAATAGGGGTTCGGCAGTTCCGCGATCCGCGCTTCGGGCAGCACGCGGGACAGGTCGATCTGGCGGGTCATTCGGGCCTCCGGTCGGGTGGGGCGGCTATCGCGCCTTGGCCCCCTTCTGTCAACGTCAAAAGCCCTGCGGATTGGCTCAGCGCCGCAACAGCGCCAGCAGATCCGCCGTCGGCTCACCCGTCACCGGCAGGCCGCGGGCGCGCTGATAGCCCTCGATCGCGGCGCGGGTCTTGGCGCCGATCACACCGTCACTCCCCTCGGTGTCAAAGCCGGCATCGGTCAGGCGGCGCTGCAACTCGGCCCGGTCGGCAAGGGTCATGCCCTGCGCATCGGGGGGAAAGCTGCCGCGCAACGCGCCGCCGCCACGCAACCGGTCCGACAGATGGCCGACGCCGATCACATAGTTGACCGCGTTGTTGTAGCGGGCGATGGCGTTGAAATTGTTGTAGATCAGAAAGGCGGGGCCATTGACCCCCTGCGGGATCAGGATCGAGCCGGCGCCATGGTCGGGCAGCCGTCCGCCATCGGCAGCGGTGACACCCAGCCCGGCCCAGGTTGCGGTTGCCTTGCCCTTGCCGCGCCCTGCCAGCCGGCTTTCAAAGCCCGCGGGCAGGCGCACTTCGATCCCCCATGGCTGACCCCTGCGCCAACCTGAACGGGACAGATAGGCGGCGGTCGAGGCCAAGGCATCCGAGGGATCGTCCGACCAGATGTCGCGCCGCCCGTCGCCGGTGAAATCCACCGCGAATTCCAGATAGCTGGTCGGGATGAACTGGGTATGCCCCATGGCGCCGGCCCAACTGCCGGTCATGCGGGCGGGCGTGGTGTTGCCTTGGGCCAGAATGCGCAGCGCCGCCGTCAGTTGCTGCTCAAAAAACGCGCCCCGCCGACCGTCATAGGCGAGCGTCGAGAGGGCGGAGATCACGTTAATATCGCCCCGCCGCTCGCCATAGCGGCTCTCGAGCCCCCAGACGGCGGCGACCACTTCGGCCTCGACCCCATAGCGCGCTTCGATGGCAGCCAGGGCTGCGCCATGGCGGGCCAAGGCCGCCCGGCCCTTGGCGATGCGCTCGGCACTGGCGGCGATGGCGAGGTAATCCTCCAGCGTGCGGGTGAATTCGGTCTGGTTGCGATCGCGTTCGATCACCCCAGGCAGAAAGCCCGCGCTGCGAAAGGCAGCGTCGATTGTACCCTGCGGGATGCCACGCGCAGCGGCGCGGGCGCGGTAGCCGCTGACCCAGGCGTCGTACCCTGCATTGGCCACCGGGGACATCCCCGGCCCCGGCCCGGTGCTGTCGCGGTTGACCGTGCTGGCGCCGCCCCCCACACAGGCGGACAGGCCGAGGGAGAGCAGGCCAAGACCAAAGGTGCGGCGGGGCAAGGGCATGGATATTCTCCGGCAATCAACTTGGGCGTTATTGTTTCCCAATGCTAAACGATTGTTTCCCGGGCCGAAAGGCCGCGCGTCCGGCATCGGCGGGCTTCACCGGTTCTGGTTGAAGTAGAACACCGCCCCCGCGACCAGCGCCGCCAGCATCACGGCAAAGGCGATTTTCCACGCGCTCCACGGGCGTGCGCCCTGCACCTTGCCGGTCTGGCCGTTGACCACGAAACGATAGGATTTGCCGTTGTATTTGTAGGCGGCCATCCAGATCGGCAGCAGCACATGCTTGAAGGTTTCGGCTGAATAGGCGGTATGGATCTGATCCACCCGCTGTTCATCGCCGCCGATATCGGCACGCACATCCCGGTCAATCTGCGCTGCCATCACCTGACGGGCAATCTCCTGCCCCTCGGGTAGACCGATGGTGTAGCCCTCGGCGGTAAAGCCGGCGAGGTAGTCGGGGTTATAGGGCGTCAGCGCCCCCAGATCCCAAGGCGCCAAGGCATCGGTATAGCGGCGCGGCAGTGACTGGCTGGCCAGCACGAGCACATCGTCAAAGCGCCGGCTGCCCCAGCCCGCCGCATTGTACCATCGGGTCTTTTGCACCCTTTCCTGTCGCTGCTCATTGCGGCCATTGACCTGCACGGTGACGGTGCGGGTTTCATAGTAATGCTCGCCCCGCGCGCCGGTATAGCGGCTGCGCGTCGCGGCATCGAAGGTCCAGTAGGGCACATAAAGCCCGCTCAGCGCCCGCCCCTTGCGCGCATATTCCACCAGCCCGTTCGGCGCGAACCACAGATTGCCAAGCCAGGCCACCATCGCTTCACGCCCCTGTTTTTCGTCGATCACAAAGGGCAGCACGGCCTGCGGTTTGATCCGCCGCTCGGTCCCCGTGCCAATCGCAACGGGTGTCGCACAAAACGGGCATTCGGTGGCATGGGTGGCGCCTTGAAACTCGATCTGGGCACCGCAATTGGGGCAGGGGCTGATGCGCACCTGCTCCATCTCGGCCGGGGCCAGCCCGTCCTTGAGCGCGAGGTTCAGATCCATCTCGCGCAGCGCCGTCACCCGGGCCGGCGGGGCCTCGGGCCAGGGCTGGACATTGCCGCAGTGGGCGCATTTCCGCGCCTGCTCGGCGGGGGGAGAGAGCCTGTTGGCGGGCCGGAGCGGCGGGCGAATAGCGCATGTGGGCGCCGCGTTGATCGCAGGGCCAGCGGTGTTCATCGGCAGACATGGACGGGATCCGGTTCGCAGCGAGGGGGGAGGGCAGGCGGGCGGCACCGCCCCGGTCAGGGGACGGGGGGCGGCGGTGGCGGCACCTGATCGAGCAGGCGCCGCAGCGCGGTCTCTGCCGCCATCTTCCAGCCGTCCTGCCCGGTCGTCCAGACCATGCTGGCGCGGCTGCCCTGCCCGGCGGCGATCATGCTGGCCAAGGTCGCCTCGTCAAACGGCCCCTTGGTCGCGCCATTCTCGGCCAGATGCCAGAGCGTCGCGGCTGGCGGCGGGGGCGGCGGGGCCATCCCCGGCGCTTGCGGGGCCGGTGGCGCAGCGCCCCATGGCCCCATGTTCTGCGCCATGGCCGCGCCCATCCCGGCAGCCATGCCCGCGCCCATCATCGCGCCTGCGCCGCTGGCCGGGTTCGCCATCCCCTCGGCGGCGTTGAACTGCATGTATTTGTTGAGATCGCCTGCGATGCCCATTGAGGTGCGCTTGTCCAGCACCTTTTCGACCTCTTCGGGCAGGCTGATGTTTTCAATGTAGAATTCCGGCAAGGAGAGGCCATAGGCCGCCACCGCCGGGGCAATGGCATTGACCACCAGCTTGCCCAGATCGCCGGTATTGGCGGCCATATCCAGCACTGGGATGCCTGAGCGGGCGATGGTCTGGCTGAACTCCTGCACGATCACATTGCGGATCTGGTTCGAGATCTCGTCGGCGGTAAACTCGCCATCTGTCCCCACGATCTCACGCAGGAACAGGCCCGGGTCGCTGACCCGCATCGAATAGCTGCCAAAGGCCCGGATCCGTACCGGCCCGAACTCGGGGTCGCGGCACATGATCGGATTCTTGGTGCCCCACTTCTGATCGTTGAACCGGGTGGTATTGACGAAATAAACCTCGGATTTGAACGGGCTGTCAAAGCCGTGGTCCCAGTGCTGCAAGGTGGTCATGATCGGCATGTTGTTGGTCTCAAGCATATAGAGACCGGGGCCGAACACATCGGCCAACTGCCCCTCATGCACGAAGACCGCTGCCTGCCCCTCGCGCACGGTCAGCTTGGCGCCGTACTTGATCGCCTGGCCGCGCCGCTCAAACCGCCACACCATCGTGTCGCGTGTATCGTCCAGCCAGGAGATAACGTCGATGAATTCGCCTTTGAGGAAATCGAAGACCATGGGCTTCTCCTTTGTGCCGATGGTGGGGTCTAACTTTCGCCGCCAACCAGCCGCCGGGCCAGCGACTGAACGATGGGGCGGGCCTCGCTCAGGCTCATGCCCGGGCGGAGTTCGGGGGAATAGAGCATGCGCAGCATCAGTTCGTCCTGCCCGGTCAGCAGGGCGAATTCCTCGTCATCGTTAAAGATCGAGGGGCGCGCGCGCGGGCTGTCATTGGCAAGGCCAAGCCCCTGCGCGATTTCTTCATGCATGCAGGACAGGCGCAAAAGGTCAGGGTGCTCGGCCCTGATCACGGCGACGGCACGGGAATAGCGCCCGGAATCGCCGTCAGAGAGCGCATAGACCAGGCAATAGGTGGAAAGCGGCATCTGGGTGATGCCAGCCAACTCCCCCGCCGAGAGGCCGGGCAGCGCCGCCTGAACGGATGGTCCGATGGCCCGCCGCTCATCCTCATTGACGATATGGACGATGAAATTCGGCGCCTGATCCGACAGGCTGACCGGATGGCCCGTCAGCCGTGACAGTCGTGCCAGATAGGACCGGATGCGCGCGGTATCGGTGGCCCGGGTTGCCGCCGGCACCGAGGCGCCAAAGCGCAGGCCCACCCGCACCGGCTGTTCCCAGCGCCGCAGCCGGCTTTCCGTCAGACGCTGCACCGGCCCCGAGGGGCCGCGGGCATATTCGTCGAACAGCGCGATTTGCAGGAAATTCTCGGCCAGTTGCCGGTCGTTGAAGGGCGTATCCGGCCCGCCCCCATCGGATCGCAGCAGCCCCATCGACAACAGTTCGCTCTGTACCCGGGTGAAATGCGCCTTGACCGCCTGACTGGCGGCCGAGGGCTGTGCGGCGGCGGGCGGCGGCGCGGGCCGTTGCGGGGCCGGCAGGCTGCGGCTGGGGGCCTGTTCGCTGACACAGGCGCCAAGGCCGGGACAAAGCCCGGCTATCGCCGCCATGCGGAGGTAAGC
>CALLZQ010000460.1 GCA_937858255.1 uncultured Tabrizicola sp. | reverse complement strand
ACAGGTGCTCCGCGATAGACCACCATGTTGGCCCCTTGAGACTGGGTGAAATTGTTATAGCCGAGCAGGCGGACATGGTTTCCGGGATTGGCCGCGTGGCAGGCGGCAAGCTCGGCCATGATCGCCTCGACATCGGTTTCGCCGAACATCGGCAGTTTCCACATGTACCAGTAGTTCGAGGTGGCATAGGCCGGTTCGGTATGTTCGATGGCCGGGTTCCAGCCGTGTTTCACGATCCATTCCACCTGTTTGCGGATCTGGTCGGGGGTCATTTCCGGGAGATAGGAAAAGGTGCCCATCTTGCGGCTGGCGGGATCGGAAAGGCGCGAGTTGTAGTCCTGAACGGTCATGACGATGTTCCTTGTGGCTGGCCGGGGCAGGGGGCGCTGCCCCCTGACGCTTTGCGGGGCAAAGCGCCTACCCCCGGGATATTTTCAGACAGAAAATGATCAGCGGTGCTGCACGTCGAGTTTGTCGACCGTGTCGAACTCGAACTTGATCTCTTTCCAGGTTTCCATGGCGACGCGCAGTTCGGGGCTGTGTTTGGCGGCGCTGATGAGGATGTCCTTGCCCTCTTTCTCGATCTGGCGGCCCTCATTGCGGGCCTGTACGCAGGCCTCGAGTGCGACGCGGTTGGCGGCGGCGCCGGCGGCATTGCCCCAGGGGTGGCCAAGCGTACCGCCGCCGAATTGCAGGACCGAGTCATTGCCAAAGATCGCGACGAGGGCCGGCATGTGCCAGACATGGATGCCGCCCGAGGCGACGGGAAAGACGCCGGGCATCGAGCCCCAGTCCTGATCGAAGAAGATGCCGCGCGAGCGGTCTTCCTTGACGTAGCGGTCGCGCATCAGGTCGATCCAGCCCAGCGTCGCCTCGCGGTCGCCTTCGAGCTTGCCGACGACGGTGCCGGAGTGAAGGTGGTCGCCGCCGAGCAGGCGCAGGAGTTTCGCCAGCACCCGGAAGTTGATGCCGTGATTGGGGTTGCGGTCCAGCACGGCATGCATGGCGCGGTGGACGTGCAAGAGCATGCCGTTGTCGCGGCACCATTTCGACAGCGAATTATGCGCGGCCCAGCCCAGCGTGATGTAATCGGACATGATGATCGGTGTGCCGATTTCCTTGGCATATTCGGCGCGTTTGAACATCTCTTCGACCGTCGGCGCGGTGACGTTCATGTAATGGCCCTTGCGCTCGCCCGTTTCGCGTTCGGATTTGTCGATCGCCTCTTGGCAGAAGTCGAAGCGGTCGCGCCAGCGCATGAAGGGCTGCGAATTGACGTTTTCATCGTCCTTGGTGAAATCGAGGCCGCCACGCAGGCATTCATAGACGGCCCGGCCATAGTTCTTGGCCGAGAGGCCGAGTTTCGGCTTGATCGTGCAGCCCAGCAGGGGGCGGCCGTATTTGTCCATCTTGTCGCGTTCGACATGGATGCCATGGGGCGGGCCGAGGCAGGTTTTGACGAACCAGATAGGGAAGCGGACATCCTCGAGCCGCAGGCTGCGCACGGCCTTGAAGCCGAAGACATTGCCCACGAGTGAGGTAAAGACGTTGACGACCGAGCCTTCCTCGAAAAGATCCGCCGGATAGGCGATAAAGGCGTAAAAGGCGTCGTCATGGCCGGGCACGTCCTCGATCCGGTAGGCGCGGCCCTTGTAGTGGTCGAGGTCGGTCAAAAGGTCGGTCCAGACGGTCGTCCAGGTGCCGGTCGAGCTTTCGGCGGCAACGGCGGCGGCGGCCTCCTCGCGCGGCACGCCGGCCTGGGGGATCCCCTTGAAGACGGCCAGGATATCGGCTTCCTTCCCCGCCTAGTCCGGCTCCCAATAGGACCAGCGGTATTCCTTGACCCCGGCATCATATTTCTTTTTCGGCTGTGCGTTCATGTCCCGGTCTCCTCCCGAGGTGGTGGCATTGTGGACAGATGTCCTTCCCTGCCGCCGACCATAGGCACTTGCCTGAATTCAGAAAAATGAATAGTTTTTAGTAAAAGACTTCATGAAAGGTTATTCTTGTGCCAGCAAGCCTGCGGCAATTGCAGATCTTTCAATCGGTGGCGCGGCATCTGTCCTACACGCGCGCGGCAGAGGAGTTGCACCTGACGCAGCCCGCCGTTTTCACACAGGTCCGGCAGTTGGAAGATCAGTTGGGCAGCCCGCTGATCGAGCGGCTGGGAAGGCGGTTGTTCCTGACCGAGGCGGGGCAAGTCGTTCTGGCTTCGGCGCGCGAGGTGCTGGGCGAGATCGACAGAATGGAAATGCGGCTGGCCGAGTTGCGCGGCATGGCGCGCGGGCGGCTGCGCGTGGCGGTGGTCTCGACCGCGAAATATGACATTCCGCAACGGTTGGGGGCATTCTGCCGGGCGCATCCCGGAATTGATGTCTCGCTGACGGTGGGCAATCGCGAGGAATTATTGGCGCGCTTTGCTGCCAATGAAGACGATCTGTATATCCTTGGCACGCCGCCCGAGGAGTTGGAGGCCGAGGCGCATCGTTATGCCGAGAACCCTTTGGTGATGATCGCACCGCGGGGCCACCCCTTTGCCGGGCGACCGCTGCGGCCCGCCGATATTGCGGATGAGATATTTGTGATGCGCGAGGTAGGTTCTGGCACCCGGATTGCCGCCGAACGCTATTTTGCCGCACAGGGGCTGGCGCCAGCGGTGCGGATGGAACTCGGCGCGAATGAGGCGATCAAGCAGGCGGTGATGGCGGGGCTGGGCCTGTCCGTGATTTCCCGCGGGTCGGCGCTGCTGGAGCTGGAGCAGGGCTATCTGGTTGAACTGACGGTCGAGGGGTTTCCGCTATTGCGCCACTGGTATGTGGCCTGGCCGCGCGGCAAGCGGCTGTCGGTCGGCGCGCGCGCGTTCCTGCGCGAGCTTTTTGCGCCGGGCGCCGTGCCCCAACTTGGCATGGCTGAGACCTGAAAGCCGGGCCGCCTGTTCCGCGTCCAGAACGGCGGCCCGCAGTCGCCCTTCTTAGACGGGGCGTAGCATGGCCTCGATTTCGGCAGCGGTCCCAAAGCCGAGGCGGACAGCGGTTTCCGCCACAGCCGCGCCTTCCGCAAGCGCGGTCTTGGCGACCTTGGCGGCCTTGGCATAGCCGATATGGGGGACCAGCATCGTGGCCAGCACGAGGCTGTTTTCCAGCGCCCCTTCGCATTGGGCGACATTGGCCTCGATGCCCTTGATGCAACGCTCGGCCAGTGTATCCATCGCCTGAGACAGGATCCGCATGGATTGTAGCACGTTCAGCACGATCACCGGCTCAAAGGCGTTCAGTTGCAACTGCCCGGCCTCGGCGGCCATCGTTACGGTCAGGTCATTGCCGATTACCTGGAAGGCCACCTGATTGACGACCTCGGGGATCACCGGATTGACCTTGCCCGGCATGATCGAGGACCCGGCCTGTACCGCCGGCAGGCGGATTTCGTTGAACCCTGACCGGGGGCCCGACGAAAGCAGGCGCAAGTCGTTGCAAATCTTCGAGAGTTTGACGGCGATGCGCTTTAGCACCCCGGAAAAGGTGACATAGGCGCCGGTATCGGATGAGGCCTCGATCAGATCGCCGGCGAGCTTGGCCGGCAGGCCCGACACCTCGGCCAGTTCCGCCACGGCCGCCTCGGCATAACCCTCGGGCGTATTGACCCGGGTGCCGATGGCGGTGCCGCCCAGATTGACCTCCAGCAGCAGGGATTTCAGGCGGGTGATGATCTCGACATCTTCCAGAATGGTGACAGCAAAGCCGGTAAATTCCTGCCCCAGCGTCATCGGCACCGCATCCTGTAACTGGGTGCGCCCGATCTTGCGGATCTCGCGGAACGCCTCGGCCCGTTCCTTCAGCGCGGCAACCAGCCGCATCTGCGCAGCAGAGAACGCCTCGCATTGCGAGACGATGGCAAGGCGCATGGCGGTCGGGTAGACGTCATTGGTGGACTGGCTGCGGTTCACATCGTCATTGGGATGCAGATGGGCGTAATGCCCTGTACGGTAGCCCATCTTCAGCAGACCCAGATTGGCGATCACCTCATTGGCATTCATATTGGTCGAGGTGCCGGCGCCGCCCTGGATCATGTCCACGCGGAAAGCATCGTGCCAGCGACCTGCGATGATTTCGTCACAGACCTCTTCGATGACGCGGGCCTTTTCGGCTGACAGGACGCCCAGCCCCAGATTGGCACGGGCAGCGGCCTTTTTCACCCAGGCAAGGGAACGGATGAATTCCGGGAAATGGCTGAGAGGCATGCCCGAGATCGGGAAATTCTCAATCGCCCGCTGGGTATGAATGCCCCAGAGGCAGGTGCGCGGAAGGTCCATGGCGCCAAGGCTGTCTTCTTCGCGGCGGATATCGTGGATCATGTCAGGGGGGTGTCCCGGTTGCTGCATCGCGCCATGGGTGCGCCAGATACGGCCAGGGGTCCAATGCAAATCCTGCATCGCCCATGCGGGCGGCGCACTACCCGGCGAGGGCGGCCCACACCGCGTCGATGCGTGGCCCGGCGCTGCGGCGCGGGCGAAAGGCGCAAACATCCAAGGGCAGCGCCCATTCCGCCCCGCCCACCGGCGCGATCTGGGTGGCGCTGGCCGCATCAACCGCGCTTTCAGGCAGCCAGCCGACGCCATGGCCTGCGGCAATCACCTCACGCAGCACATCCGACATGTCGCATTGTATCGCCATCCGATAGGCATAGCCGCCGCCATTGCGCTCTAGCACATGCTCGAACAACTGGGCGAAATAGGCGCGCTGGGCATAGGCGATCAGCGGGAAGGGTGTCTTGGCGCGGCCCGGAAAGCCAAAATCCCGTCCGATGGCCGCATAGGGCAGGAACCGTTCCTGCCGCAGTACCTGGCGTTCATGGGCGGCAAGGCTCTCGTGGCTGGGCAGCGCCGGGCAGTCGTGCGCCAAGAGGATATCGGCATCGCCCGCCAGATAGCGGGCCGTCACCTCGGCCGTGGTGCCGACAATGACGGAAAACGATGACCTTGCCCCCGGCCCGATCAGGCTGAGAATGCGGCGAAAATCGCTGCGTGCCAACACGTTGGGCATGGCGAGGCGGATCTGGCTCATCACCTCGAACTGGGTGCCGCGAATGCCCGCCCTAGTTTCCAGCAGCCGCTCGACACTGGCCTGTGCGCCTTCGCGAAACTGCTCCCCCGCCTCGGTCAGCCGCACCGGCTGCGAGCCTTTGACCACCAGCCCGGTTCCCACCCAATGCTCAAGCGACTGGATACGGCGCGAAAAGGCCGCCTGCGACAGATTGCGAAACTCGGCCGCGCGCGTGAAATTACGCAACTCGGCAAGGGCCAGAAAGTCCTGAAGCCAGCGAATGTCCATGCGCACCCCACCCCTTGCACCCATCTAGCGCAAGCGGGGCCTTGGGCGAAAGGGACATTACTCGGTCGCAGGCAGGACGGCGCCATGCCGCAACACCACCGCCCAGAGCAAGAGCGGGATGGCGACGATGCCGCCAATGGCACCCCAGAGCCAGATGCCGAACAGCAGGGCGACAAACACCAACAACGGATTCAGCTCCATCTGTTTTCCGACCAGCGCGGGGGTCACGAATTGCCCCTCGATCAGGTTCAGGAAAAAGAAGGCCAAGGGTGGCAACAGGACCATGGCCCCGTCAAAATGGGCAACACCCGCGAATGTCAGGGCCAGAATCAGGGCTGCCGGACCCAGATAAACGATGTAGTTCAACAAGAAGGCCACAACCCCCCACATCCACGCGCCGGGAAGCCCCATCGCCTGAAGGGCAATGCCGGTGGCAAGGCCGAGGATCGCGTTGATCGCGGTAATGGTCAGGAAATAGCGCGAGACCGTCACCTCGGCATCGCGCAGGCGCGCCGCGACTTGCCCGCGCTGCGCAGGGCTTGCCAGGCGCCGGGCGACCCAATCGTAGATCTCGTTTCGGGTCAGCAGAAAGAAGAACAGCGTACCGACAAAGGTCATCACCTGACCGGCAACCGCCGGAGCAACCATCAGCGCATCGGTGACAGAAGGCATCTCGACCATGCCCTGATCGGCAGGCGCCGCCGTGGGGGGCAGCGGCGGGGCGGCGTTTGCCTGCGGTACGGCCGCCTGCGAGATCTCGCGCGTGGCATCCGCAAGACCCGAAGCTAGGCCGCGCACCGCACGCACCAGATCCTGTGCATCGGCCCAGACTTTGGGCGCCTGTTCGACCAGTTGCGCTGCGAGGGGATGCAGCAACAGGCCAAGCAGGCAGATGAACAGAAGCGAAAGGGTCAACGAGGCCGCCGCCCCCCCGGCCGCCCCCAACCCCAGATGCGACCACAGCCGTGACAGGGGCGAAAACACCACCCCCATCACCAGCGCAAGGGCCATGGGCGCCGCAATCTCACCCAGGGCGTTCAAGGCCGCGACGACGGCGATGATCGCCAGAACCACAAGGGCAATTTGCGACGCACGTTCCATGTTGTCCCCTCAGATGCGCCCGGCTGCGTCAGCGTCAGTGAGCGGCGCCGTTGGTGGTAACCTGTGTCGATTTGCGGGCGGATTTCGCCACAGCCACGGCCTTCTTCGGGGCGGCACAGGCAAGGGCATCGGCCTTTTCCTCCATCTCCTTGACCACTTCCTCGACGAAAGAGTCGGCTTTCTTGCCAGCCTCTCTGACGGTTTCGGCCAAAGAACCCTCGCGTTCCGCCGCGAGCATCTGGGCGGCCTTGGCCATCAGGGCCGATGCGGCGATCGGGGCCGCCTGACGCAGCAGCGGGCGAGTTTTCGGGAAGGCCAGCGCCACAATGGCGCCGACGGCAAGTCCGAAGGCAGACGAGGCGACGGGATGCGCGCGCACGGTATCAAGGCCCGAGGCGGCACCGGCCACGGCGGCCTCACGCCCACGGGTCAACGCGGCATAGGCCTGCGCCCGGGCCTCAGCCACACGGTTCGCCGCTTCCTCTCCGAGATCGGTAAGGTCGCTGCGGAAGGCGGCAGCCAGATCCTGGGCCAGCCCGGCCGTCACCTTGGCCTTTTCCTCTGCCGTGGCCAGACCCGAATCGTAGAGCGAAGAAAGCTGCGAGAGCGCGGCATTGCGGGCCTCGCGGGCCTTGATCAGCCAGCCCTGCGCCTGTTCTTCGATCTCGCCCACCTCTACCGGCAGGCCGCCCTCATCTTCCCAGCGGGCCAGCGCATCGGCCTTGGGCTCTTCCGGCGCGGCGCGGCGGGCGGTGGTGGCCGTGGCGTAGGCCAGATAGGCCAGACCGGCCCCCAGCAGGGTTGCGGCAACCGGATAGGCGCGCGCCGTGCTGGCGGCCTGACCGCCAAGGGCGCGGGCCGCACGGGTGGCATCGGCGCCCCGCCCGGTCAGTGAGCCTGTCACCTGATCGAGGCGTGCGCGCAAAGCGGCTTCATTGGCGGCCAGAGCAGCGCGGATATCAGCTTGGGAAATGGTCTTGGTCATCGTCATCTCTCCTTCACGCGCCGTGGGGCGGCGCAGGGTTTCATCAGGAATTCAGTGCTTTGTTCAGGGAGGATCGCGCCATCGCCGCCAGCGCCAGGGCGAGGACCAGCGCCCCCGCCGCCACCGATGCAAGGGCCGCAGCCGGGGTCAGGCCATAATCGACCAGCAGGACCACCGCCGCCGCCAGACCGAGGCCAAGCGCGCCCAACGAAAAGGCGCCAGCGATCACCGCCAGCACCGCCGCATGGGTGGCCGACCGGGCACGGGCCTTCATCTCGGCCCGCCAAAGGGCGAGCCGCAGCCCGACAATGCGTTTTGCGGCAAAGCCCAGCTCCAGAACCTGCCAGATCGAACTCGGATCGGTGCGCATGGCATCCTCTTGGTCATGGCCCGGCCCGGTACTACAGGCAAAGGCCGGTTAGCCCCGTCGCGCCATGGCGATGGGATGGGGATAGGCGTCAGTTGTTCCTTGGTCTTGGGATGCGGTCAGATGGTCTGCGACCTGCCGCGTGGCCCCGCAATCAGCCAGATCAGGAAGCCGAGGATGGGCAGGACCACGATCAGCAGGATCCACAGGACTTTGCGGGTGGTCGAGCTGTTGGAGCCCACGACCGACAGAATAGCCCACAGATCCAGCGCCAGAACGATCAGCCCGCCGAAGCCCGAGAGTTGCAGCATCGAAAGTTCCATCATGTCTCTGTCCTCTGTGCAGTCGCTTTGATTATCAACGCAGGCGAGGCGGGGCGGGTCCCCTCGCTGGGGGCCATCCGTATAAAAAAAGCCCGCGGGGTGCGCGGCGGGCCCGACATTGTAAAGGGGGCGGATTAGCCGGCGTGTTCCGGCATTGCCTCAAGCTCGGCCTTGGACAGGGCCACGCGCAGGCGCAGGTCGTCCGAACCCGGTTCACGCTGAATATCCAGTTGATCAAGGTTCAGCGCCACAGGCTTGGCGCCAAGGCCAAGGAAGCCGCCAACATCGACGATGGCCTGCGACACCTCGCCCTCGGGCGTCAGGATCAGTTGCGAAACTTCGCCAATCCAGGCATCGGCGCTGTCATAGACCGGCGCACCGGTCAGCGCCTCGGCAGTGATTTCCGGCACAGGCTCTGCCGTATCGGTGGCGGCAGGTTTGGCTTCTGCCGACATGGTTTCCGCCGGTGCCATCGGGGCGGTCGGTTCGGTCACGGCGGCACTGTCTTCGGCCTTCATCTCATAGGCCGGCGCGGCCTCGAACGCAGCGCGGTTGGCATTCATGACCAGAAAGAAGTCGTCGAGATCCTCGGGCGTTGCGGTATCGGCCACAAAGCGGATCGATTCCATGCCCACGGCAACCTGACGTTCGCCAATCCCGAGGAAGCCCCCGATATCGACGAGAACCGAGTCAACGGTGCCGTCGCGGCGCAGCAGAACCTCATTGATCTCACCAATGTCTTCCCAGCCGTCCTGACGGCCCGCGACTTCGTCCGCATCAAGTGCGGCCTCAGAGGCGTAAACCCGCATGCCGACAAATTCCGACGAGGGGATGATCAGCGGATCAGCCATGCGGAAAGGCGAGGCGGCGACCGGGGCGTCGGTGGTCGTCACGGTCGCGGTCTCGGCCAGCGAAGCGGTGGCAATGGCGGACAGGACCGCCGTCGAAAGCAACAGCTTTTTCACAGGTAAACTCCATCTTTTCAGTTGATTGCGTGATTTCCTCACGCTCGGGAAGTCAACGCCCGTACCGCGGTGCGGTTCCCGGGATGCCGCAAAAAATGCGGCGTCGCCCGTTAGTTGGCATACCGCTGCACAGGCGCTGCCTGTACGGAAAACCGCAGCCCGGCGGGGCCATAGCGGCGATTGGCATGTTCGCTGAAAACGGTCAGCGAGCGGGTCAGATCGCAGCAGTCCTGAGGGCCTTCGGGGGTAATCAGAAAAACGATACGGGTCGGCCCGGACGCGGCAAGGCCACGCAGCAGTTCACGTGCCCGCGCGGCGGTGCGCAGAAAGGCCGCGCCTGCGGTTTCATCCGCGGCGCGGGCGACGAGCAGTTGCACAACCGAGGTGTGATCGCGGCCCATGGCTGGCGCAGCCGAACGGGGGGCACAGGTAAGGGGACGGGGAAGCATCGCGCGCTCCTTGGCGTAATGGCGTCCGGGATGAACGCGCGGCGATGCAGGTGGTTCCCCGTCGCAGTCTTAGCCCCGGTCGAGGGCACGCTCGAAATCGGAGAGTTCTGCCGGATCAATGGCGACCTGATGTTCCGGCCCCGGATAGGCGCCGCTGCCGACATCGGCCACAAAGGCGCGAAAGGCGTCGATGCGCAGAGACTGAAGCCGGTCATATTCAGACCGGAAATCGGCATAGGTCTTGGCGTGGCGGGGTCTGTGCCCCCGGGTGCAGCCCAGCACATCCTCGGCGAAAAGATATTGTGCATCGGCGCCCGACCCAGCCCCCATGCCAAAGGTCACAAGGCCGGATTTACGCGACAGCACTGCCCCCACCTTGGCGGGCACCACCTCCAGCTCGACGGCAACGGCGCCGGCTGCCTCTAGCGCCTGCATGTCACGCCAGATTTTGAGGGCCGAAGCAGCCGTCTTGCCGACCGCCCGAAAGCCACCCGTCCAGCTTGCCTTGGAGGGGATCAGCCCGGCATGGCCGACGACCGGCAGCCCCTCCTCCGCCAGGCAGCGCACGGTGTTGACCGAGGCCGCGCAATAATAGGCGTCGCCCCCGACCCGACGTGCGGCAAAGGCGGCGCGCAGATAATCCTCGGCCGTGGCCAGCTCACCGTAGAGCAGCCCCACCTGAACAAAGCAATCGCCGGCGGCCTCGCGCATCTCGGCTGTCCAGACGGGAGAGATGATCGAGAGCAGATCGACACCCGCCGCCGCCGCCGCTGCGGCCTCTTCCGGCGTTTCGACATAGAGCATGGACAGTTTGCGCTGCCCCTTGGCGGCGCGCAGATCGGCCACCGTCATTCGGTTGTTTCGCATGTCCGGGCGCCTCCCTGCGCCGCGTCAGGGCTGTGCTAGCCGATGTCGATAAAGACGCGACCGGCCTCGACCCGGACCGGATAGCTGCGCAGGTTGATGCAGACCGGGGCGCGCATGGCCTCACCCGTACGGTAGTCGAATTGGCCGTTATGCTTGGGGCATTCGATCAGATGACCCATCACCAGCCCGTCGCACAGATGCACATCCTCATGCGTGCAGGTGCCGGCGGTGGCATAGAAATCGCCCTCGGGCGCATGATAGATGGCAAAGGTCTGCTTGCCGTGATCAAAGCGGATCACATCCTCTTGGTCGATCTCATCCGTTGCGCAGGCGTCGATCCAGTGGGGCATCGTTGGTCTCCTCTTATTCTGCTGCGCCAAGGGCGGCGGCGTGAAATTCTTCGCGATAGGGGCGGGCGGGCGGCGGCCGGGGGCGGGG
>CALLZQ010000459.1 GCA_937858255.1 uncultured Tabrizicola sp. | reverse complement strand
GATCCGCGCCTTGGGCGTCAGGCCCTGCGCCGCCGCGGCCTTGGCCGACAGCACCGCCAGCGCAGCCGCCCCGTCATTGACGCCTGAGGCATTTCCGGCCGTTACCGTCAGCGTCGGACCATTCACCCCCCTGAGCTTGGCAAGCTGCTCTGGCGTCGTGCCGGGGCGGGGATGCTCATCGGTGTCGATCACCAGCGGATCGCCCTTTTTCTGCAAGATCACCAGCGGCACGATTTCATCGCGGAAAACGCCCGCCGCCTGCGCCGCAGCCCAACGCTGTTGGCTGCGCAGCGCAAAGGCATCTTGATCGGCACGGCTGACTCCATAGTCTGCCGCTACATTATCGGCGGTTTCCGGCATCGAATGCGTCCCATAGAGCGCTTTCATCGCCGGGTTGGGAAAACGCCAGCCGATGGTCGTGTCATAGACCGCATTCGACCGCGAAAAGGCCGTCCCGGCCTTTGGCATCACGAAGGGGGCGCGCGACATACTCTCTACGCCGCCTGCGATCACGAAATCGCAGTCACCGGCCTTGATCGCCCGCGCCGCCATCCCGACCGCATCCATCCCCGAGCCGCAGAGCCGGTTGACCGTCGTCCCCGGCACCGCGACCGGCATACCCGCCAGCAGCACCGCCATGCGGCCGACATTGCGATTGTCCTCGCCTGCCTGATTGGCGCAACCATAGATCAGGTCATCGACGGCCGACCAGTCCACCTGCGGATTGCGCGCCATCAGCGCCTTCAAGGGTTCCGCCGCCAGATCGTCGGCGCGCACCTGCGCCAGCGCCCCGCCATAACGCCCCACCGGCGTCCTGACCGCATCGCAAATAAAGGCCTCGCCCATCCCCGCTCCTGTTGTCTGCCAGGCCGGCGATTCCCAATTCGCCGACCGGTCGGTCAATCTATAGCGCGAAAAGCATCACGCGAAAAGCAGTTTCTTCGATAAAAATGTGATGTTTTTGACTGTGAAATGAAACGAAATCAAAACAATCGCTTGGATTTCAGACAGCGGCCAGAAGCCCCGCATGCCGACGGTTTGTCACCTCGGTTTCGGCCGTCAGCAGTCCCTCTACCCCTTCGCAGCCCGCAGCAATGTGACGATGGGCCGCCGGGGTCAGCGCCAGATAAAGGCCGCGAAACAGCACCCGCGCCTCGACGCCGTTCCAGCCCGGCGGCAAATGCTGAGGCGGCAGGCGCGGGTCGCGCAACAGAACCATCCGATAGGCATGAACCAGCAAGAGCCGCGCCACCAAGGCCCCGGCATCGGACAGGCTGCCCGGTTCGAGATCGCCGAACAATCGCATAAAGCGGTCATAACCCTCTCGCAGCGCGCTCAGATCCCAGAATTCCGCCAGCGGCCCGGCCGTTGTCACGTCCCCAGCATGAAAAACCAGCGCGCCATCTGGCGCCGGTTGACCGCGATCGGGGCGGATGAAAACCGCGCCACTCATATGCCCCATACGCTGACGCCGGGCGTCCTCGGGCCGCAGATCCGGGTCATGGATGATCTGCCAGCCCCGCGCCGGGCGATCAGGGCCATATAGCAGATTGGCCGCCTCCATGAAGGCTGCCTCGGCACTGCTGCGCAGCCGATAGAAACTGCGCCGGCCGATCCGCTCTCCGGCAAGCTGGTCTGCCGCGACCAAACGGGACACCGCCGTCCGCACGAGGGTTTCGCTGATCCCCACCCTGGCGCAAAGATCAATCAGCGTGCCGGTCCAGAGAACACCGCCCCGGGGAACCACAACATCGCCATAGATGGTGACAATGAAAGCCGCAGCGTTCAGCCGCAGCGCGCTGACAATCTCCTTCAGTGTCTCTGTCGACTGGCCTGACAATCCCGGTCACTCATCCCTGCGTCGCCGAAATTTTTGCCTTTTCCGCCTCGACCATTCGGTCATGCGCGCCGGCCTCGGCGCTGCCGTCATGCCATGTTTCCAGCCCCTTGTCCAAAGGCAGGCGACGTCAGCGTCGTTCACTTCAAAGTACTTGTGGTGGGTAATGGGCAAAGGGATGGGTATCGCCCCCCCCCGCTCTGCGGTTTCGATTTTGTCAAAGCCCTTATGCCCCACCACCGCGCCAGCCTCCCCGAGTTGAAGAAGATAGAGCAATTGATGAAGACTATTCCACTCAACACCCGCCGGCCATCGACACGGGGCTTGCCATGGCTCTTGGAAAAGAAGCGATGCAGCCGCGCCATTCGGGTGTCGGTCAGCCTGAAAAGTCTGCCCATCGCTCAGCCCCCTTGCCGAGGCTGAATCACGCAGCAAGGGCAGGATCAAGGGGGCATGACCCTGGCCGCGCCTGTGTGCCGGCCTGCGGTTTTCACGGTCAGAAGGTGGGTTGGCGCCACGGGCTTGACATAGGTCAATGCTGCGGCGCCCGAGGGGGGCGATAGAGGGGCCACCGCCGCAATCCGTGGCGCCGGACACCTGAGACGCATGTTGCCGCAGCCCCACATACTTCAATCGACACACGGTCGCCCCCGGGCGATCTGGTCGTGGCTGGGTCGCTGGCTGGTGCTGGTGGTGATGGCCCTGGGGCTGATGTTTGACGGCAGCGCCCGTGCGATGGCGCTGGCCCATGGCGCCGGGACCGAGATCATGGTGATCTGCGCCGAAGGTGGCGCCAAGACCATCCTCTTGTCGGCCAGCGGTGAACCAGTTGAGCCGATGGGACCGCTGCATGACTGCGGCAAATGCCCCAAGTGCAATGTCCCGACCTCGGCGCTGGTCGTGGCGCCGGTTCGAAACCCGGCGCCGGCCTATGTCGTGACGGCCCTTGCCGCGGTGCCTTTCATCCAGAGGGTTCCGCTTCCCCATTTCCCGCAGCCGCAAGCCCGAGGCCCCCCGCCGGGGGCAAGGGTGATGCGTGCGCCTTTGGACCTACGCTCATGAAGTCGCTTTTCCGTCTGTTTCTCTTGTCTCTTGTCTGGCTGCTGGCGCCGCTGGCCGCGATGGCCGAGCCGGTATTGCCCGGTTTCCTCGCCAAGATTGCCGCCGCCGATCTGGTGGCCGGGGCCGATGGTTATGGCCCGCTGCAGGCCGATCCTGCGGTGGTACCGGTGCTGAAGGGGGGCGAGACCATCGGCTGGGCCTTTGTCACCAGCGATTTCGTGTCCACCACCGGCTATTCCGGCAAGCCCATTCATACACTGGTCGCGGTCGATCAGGACGCGCGGGTGATCGGCGTCAAGCTGGTCAAGCATTCCGAGCCGATCGTGCTGATCGGTATTCCCGAAGCCAAGATGGTGGCGCTGGTCGAGGGCTATATCGGCCTTGATCTGGTGGCCGAGGCGCAATCGGGCGGCACCGGGCATGAGGTTGACATCATCTCGGGCGCGACGGTCACGGTGATGGTGATCGACGACAGTATCGTGCGCGCAGGGCTGAAGGTGGCGCGGGCGCTGGGGCTAGGCGGGCTGGCCCCGGACACCGCCGCCGCCGGGCCGCAGTTCGAGCTGAACCCCGAGGCCGTGGCCGCGCCCGACTGGATGACGCTGGAGGGGGACGGTACGCTGCGCCGCCTGTCGATTGACGTCGGCCAGGTCAACAGCGCCTTTGCCGCGCTTGGCGATCCACGGGCCGAGGCCCGTGCCCTGACCGAGGCCCCCGAGACCACCTTTATCGAGATGCAGGCCGCGCTGGTGTCGCACCCGGCGATTGCCGGCGCCATTCTGGGTCAGGCCGAGGCCGCCAATCTGGCCGGCTGGCTGGCGCCCGGCGATCATGCCGTGGCGATCTTCGGGCGCGGGATCTATTCCTTTAAGGGTTCGGGCTATGTGCGCGGCGGTATCTTTGACCGGATCGTGCTGATCCAGGACGATGTTTCGGTGCGGTTCCGCGACCGGATGCACAAGCGGCTGGTCGCCCCGCAGGCCGAGGGCGCCCCGCTGTTCACCGAGGCCGATCTGTTCAAGATCCCGGCCGACTCTGGTTTTGACCCGACCAAACCCTTTCGCATCCAGCTTTTGGTGCAGCGAGAGGTCGGGCCGATTGAAAAGGTCTTTACCACCTTTGATCTGGGCTATCAGTTGCCGCAGATCTATTTGCGCGCTCTGACCCCGGCGCCGGTGCCGGCCGAGGTTGCCGAGGCGGTGACACAGGATGAGGCCGCCGCGCATCAGGCGCTGTGGAAGCGGATCTGGCTGGACAAGCAGCCGGCGATTGCGATCACCGCCGCGATGCTGGCCGTGCTGACGCTGGTGTTTTTCTTTCAGTCGCTGGCGACGCGCAATGCCCGGGCGTTTTTCTGGTTCCGCATGGGCTTTCTGACGGTGACGCTGGTCTTTCTGGGCTGGTATGCCAATGCGCAACTGTCGGTCGTCAATCTGATGGCCCTGTTCGGCGCGCTGGTCAGCGGATTTTCGTGGCAGGCCTTCCTCTTGGACCCGCTGACCTTCATCCTGTGGTTCTCGGTGGCGGCGGCGCTGTTGTTCTGGGGGCGCGGGGCCTATTGCGGCTGGCTTTGCCCCTTTGGCGCATTGCAGGAAATCACCAACCGCATCGCCCGCGCCCTGCATATCCCGCAATGGACCCTGCCCTGGGGTCTGCATGAACGGCTCTGGCCCGTCAAATACATGATCTTTCTGGCGCTTTTCGGCATCAGCCTGATGAGCATCGAACAGGCCGAACATTATGCCGAGGTCGAGCCGTTCAAGACCGCCATCGTGCTGAAATTCGTCCGGGCCTGGCCCTTTGTGGCCTATGCCGTGGCGCTCTTGGTAGCGGGGCTCTTCGTCGAGCGGTTCTATTGCCGCTATCTCTGCCCGCTGGGGGCGGCCCTGGCCATCCCGGCGCGTCTGCGCATGTTCGACTGGCTGAAGCGGTATCGCGAATGCGGCAACCCCTGCCAGTCCTGCGCCAACCAATGCCCCGTTCAGGCGATCCACCCCACGGGTGAGATCAACCCGAACGAATGCGTCAACTGCCTGCATTGCCAGGTTCTGTATCAATCCAAGTCGATCTGCCCTGTCGTCATCAAGAAGATGAAGCGCCGCGAAGCCGTGGGCTCGGCCGCGCCGCGTGATCTGACCGGGCATCCGAATTCACCCAAATCCCAACCTGCTGAATGAAAGGACAGATCATGTCTGAGGGAATGAACAAGGGGATTAGCCGCCGCGGCCTGTTGGGCGCAACGGCAGGCGGCGCGGCACTGGCCGGCACGCTGGGCGGGCGCGCGGCGCTGACCGGCGGTGTGCTGGGCGCGGCGGCCCTGACGGGCGCCACGCCGGCGCGTGCGGCGGGCGTCGAGGCGGCACATGTCGCCCCGGGCCAGCTGGACGAATATTACGGCTTCTGGTCCTCGGGCCAGACCGGCGAGATGCGCATTCTGGGCGTGCCCTCGATGCGTGAGTTGATGCGCGTTCCGGTGTTCAACATCTGCTCGGCTACCGGCTGGGGCATCACCAACGAGTCGAAAAAGATCCTGACCGAGGGTCTGACCGAAAAGACCAAGAAGTACCTTGCCGCCAACGGGCTGGAATTCCCCCGCAACGGCGATTTGCACCACGTCCACATGTCCTTTACCGAGGGCAAATATGACGGGCGCTACCTGTTCATGAACGACAAGGCCAATACCCGCGTCGCCCGGGTGCGCTGCGATGTGATGAAATGCGACAAGATCGTCGAAATCCCGAATGCCAAGGGGATTCACGGCCTGCGCCCGCAGAAATGGCCGCGCACCAATTACGTCTTTGCCAATGGCGAGGATGAGGTGCCGATGGTCAACGATGGCAAGATCCTCGACAAGCCCGAGGAATATGTGAACTTCTATACCGCGCTGAATGCCGATGACATGACCATCGCCTGGCAGGTGATGGTGACGGGCAACCTCGACAATACCGATGCCGATTATGACGGCAAATATGCCTTCTCGACCAGCTACAATTCGGAAATG